>WREG01000127.1 GCA_009779455.1 Oscillospiraceae bacterium | reverse complement strand
TTCGACCGCAAGGCTTGTGCAGCTGAGCATCGTAGACCTTATCACGGGAAAATTCGGCATAAATGAGATATCAGGGCCAATCGGCACGATAAATATAATAGCGGAAGCCGCAACCGAGGCCGCGAAAGGGAACGGCTTCGGCCTTGCGCTGCAGATAATGGCGTTTATCACGATAAATGTGGGCATTTTCAACCTCCTGCCCGTCCCCGCCCTCGACGGCGGCAGGATATTCTTCCTTTTGATTGAGGGGGCAATGCGTAAACCACTGCTTCCCAAATATGAAAAATACGTGCACGCGGCGGGGCTGGTGCTGCTGCTGGCGTTTATGGCGGTTATAACATTCAAGGATGTTTTTAATATAATCAAGAAATAAAAAGGGGCTTATTATGTGTGATCAAACACAGCTGAATAAAATAACAGATGATGTCGTCGAAAATGTTCGCAATGTTTTAGAGGACAAGCTGTACAGCATCATTTTATACGGCTCATATGCCCGGGGCGACTATGACAGCGAATCAGATGTCGATATAATGGTTTTGGCAGATATAGACAATAACGAATTGCCGCGCTACAGAGACGCTATATGTAATATTTCAAGCGATATCAGCCTTGAAAATAATATTACTATATCAATTTTTCTTAAAAATTGGAAATTTTTCAACGACAATGTCCATATACTTCCTTTTTATAAAAATGTGGCTGATGAAGGGGTGACGGTGTATGGAAGATAGAAAATCACTGTCGAGATGGCGTTTAGAAAAAGCCGGGCAATGCCTGTCAACCGCTGTGGATAACTTAACGAACAACGATTATTGCAGCGCTGTCAACCGTTCGTATTATTGTGTATTTCATTGTATACGCAGTATTTTTGCGCTTGAAGGAATTGATTTTAAAAAGCATTCGGCGGTCATCGCATATTTCCGTGAAAATTATATAAAATCCGGCATTTTTGAAAAACGGATGTCCGATATTGTGGGAAGCTTGTTTACCCTTCGTTCGGAATGCGATTATGATGATTATTTTATTATCGGCAAAGAAGAAGTAAGGACGCAAGTCAAAAGCGCGGAATATTTTTTAAAACAAGTAAAGGTATACCTGGAAGATTAAAATGAGAAGAAATGCTAAAAAAATTGCGGTCGGAAACGCTTTTATAGGCGGCGGTTCGCCCATCCTCGTCCAGTCGATGCTTAACACGCCGTCGGGCAACATAAATGCTTGCGTATCCCAGGCTCTGGAGCTTGAAAGCGCGGGCTGCGAGCTTATACGGATTGCCATACCAAATAAAGAGTGCGTCAAAAACATTCCCGCGCTGAAAGAGGCCGTAAAAGCGCCGATAGCCGCGGATATCCACTTCGATTACCGCCTGGCCATTGAAAGCGCGGCGGCGGGGGCAGACAAAATCAGGATAAACCCCGGGAATATCGGCGGCGGGGACAGGGTGAAAAAAGTCGTTGCCGCCTGCCGCGAAAAGAACATCCCCATAAGGGTGGGCGTGAATTCCGGCTCGGTTGAAAAAGAGATCCTCGCGAAATACGGCTCGCCCGTCCCCGAAGCCCTTGCCGAAAGCGCGATGGGTCATGTGAAGCTCCTTGAAAAATTTGATTTTGACGACATCGTAGTCTCAATTAAGTCCTCGGACGTGCAAAACACGGTTAAAGCGTATGAGCTGATGGCCGAAAGGTGCGATTACCCCCTGCATATCGGCGTGACGGAGGCGGGGACCCGCCGCATGGGCGTCATAAAATCGGCGGTGGGCATCGGCGCGCTGTTGCTGAAGGGCATAGGCGACACGGTGCGCGTCTCGCTGACCGCGCCGCCCGTTGAGGAGATTTACGCGGCTTACGGCATACTTGACGCCGCCGGGGCAAGGGGCAGGGGAGCGCGGCTGATTTCATGCCCCACCTGCGGCAGGACAAAGATAAATCTATTAGAAATAGCCGAAAATATAGAAAATATATTAAGCAATATTAATAAAAATATAACAATAGCAGTAATGGGCTGTGCCGTAAACGGACCCGGCGAAGCGCGGGAGGCGGATATAGGCATAGCCGGCGGCGACGGGGAAGGGGTCATATTCAAAAAGGGCGTTATTGTTAAAAAGGCTAAAGAAAGCGAATTGCTTGGTGAATTGATTAAAGAAATTGAAAAAATGTAAAGGAGTAAAAACCATGCAAAAATTCAAGGATTTAGAGTACAAAAGGCCGTCGCTTGCGGCGCTGCTGAAAAACGGCGCGAAAAACTACAAAATGTTCAAAAACGCGGAAGGGTACCCTGCCGCGAGGGAGGCGTTCCTTAAAATCCATCAGGTGATCGATGATTTTGAGACGCCTTACCAAATGGCGTATATTAGGAATTCCATGAATTTAAAAGACAAATTCTATGAAAAAGAAACAAAATTTTACAACACGGCACTGGCTTTGATAGCCGGGGCCGCCATCGGCGTCGTGAAAAAATTCCTTTCAAGCCCCTACCGCACGGAATTCGAGGAGGAATTCGGCCCACAGTCTTTCAAGCTGCTGGAGGCGCAGATGAAAACCAACGGCGTGAAAACGGTTGTGGAGATGATACAGGAGGACAGCCTTGCGAGGAAATACAAAAAGACGACGGCGGCCTGTTCGACAGAGTTCAACGGCGAAAAGTGCAATTTTTACGGCTTGATGAAGTATATGCAGTCGCCCGACCGCGAAGTCAGGCGCGCCGCGTATATTGAATGGGCGAAGCTGTACGAGGGCATATCGACGGAGACCAACGGGATTTTCGACAAAATGGTAAAAGTGCGCGTAAGAAAGGCGAAAAAGCTGGGGTTCGCTAACTATATCGACTACGCCTATGTAAACAGGATGCGCTACGACTACAACGCGGCGGACGCGGCGAGGTTCCGCGAGCAGGTGCGCCTGCATATCGTCCCGGCCGCCGCAAAGCTTTACGACGCGCAGCGCGAGAGGCTGGGCCTTGAAAAACTGAAATTTTATGACGAAGCCCTGTTTTACCCCGAAGGGAACCCCGCCCCTTCGGGCAGCAAGGAGGATATTATAGCGGCGGCGGGGAAGATGTACGCCGAGTTGTCCCCCGAAACGGACGAGTTTTTCAAATTCATGGCGGAATACGAGCTGTTCGACCTTGAAACGAGGCAGAACAAGCAGATAGGCGGCTACTGCACGCATATGCTGGGCTACAAGGCGCCGTTTATTTTCGCGAATTTCAACGGCACAAGCGCCGACGTGGACGTTATGACCCACGAGGCCGGGCATGCCTTCCAGGCCTATATATCCTCCCGCCGGCAGGAGCTGGCAGAATATGTCGGCTCCACAAGCGAGATAAACGAGACCCATTCCATGTCGATGGAGCATTTCACCTACCCGTGGATGGGGCTGTTTTTCGGCGAAGACGCGGAGCGGTACATGAAAAAGCACCTCACGCAAAGCTTTTGCACGATGCCGTATCTGGTCGCTATCGACGAGTTCCAGGAGGAAGTTTACAAAAAACCGAAAATGCCCGCAGCGGGGCGCAACGCCGCGTGGAAAAAGATAGAGGGGAAATACCTCCCGTGGCGCGATTACGACGGCAACGGCTTTTTCGAGGGCGGCGGTATATGGATGCGCCAGCAGCACGTCTTTGTCTACCCGTTTTATTATATAGAATACGCCCTGGCGCAGATTTGCGCCTATCAGTATTATATCCGCTCGCTGGAAAACCGAGAGGCGGCCTGGTCGGATTATTTCCGCCTGTGCGAGGCGGGCGGCAGCAAAGGGTATTTCGAACTGCTGAAAACAGGCAATCTGAAAAACCCCTTTGACGACGGGGTTGTCAAGGAGGTTGCGGGAGATATAAAGGCGTTGATTTTTACGCGGAATATATAGAAATAGTTGTGAAGATACCGACCCTGTGTATTAGACTTGTTACCCGATCATCCTCATAATAGACCTCCTCGATTTAATTTCCGAGGAGGCCTATTATTATTTTACCCCGATAATCGTAATTTTCTCCGCCGGGATATCCGTATTCTGCAGCACGATATCCTTGATCTGCAGTACGCTTTCGTCATTGAGCGCCTCGTTTGCCACAACGACTTCCATATTTCTACCGTTGATGATGGTCACGCAGTCGCCGCCCGTTTTTGCCGACACGAGGGCTTCGACATCCTTTTCAAGCTTTATGTTCATCGAAAGCTGTTCAACCGCCGTTTTCACCTCCGCTGACGCGGCTTCGCCTGACGCCGACGCTACGACGACTTTCAAAGTTTCGACAACCTCATCCAGCGCGGTGTCCCTGTTCAGCCTCACCGAAGCGAAATACTGCTTGGCCGTTTCGCTCCCCGTGCTGACAAGCTGCACATCGCCCAAATTCCCGCCCGCTTCGTTTGCGTCCCCCGTAACTTCAGCCGCCGCCTCGGCACGGCTTTCAGGGCGTGTGTAATACCAGTTCACAAAAACCGCCCCCGAAAGCGCCACGACAAGCAGAGCCATAACAAATTGTTTTTTCCCAAATAATGTTTTCATAAAAAAACCTCCGATTAATATTTTAATGCAGAATTAAGAATGTAGAATTCATTATTATTTCTGCATTTTAGAAACGTAAACCTTCGACACCCCTATCCCGAACAGCGCCGACGCCATTTCCGCTATATTTTGCCTGACAACAGGGATATCGCCCCCGTCGCATACCACCGCAACGCCTTTTACTACCGGCATAAGCATTTTCAATTGAAGCCCGCTCTGGGTTTTG
This sequence comes from Oscillospiraceae bacterium, assembly GCA_009779455.1. Lineage (GTDB taxonomy): Bacteria > Bacillota > Clostridia > Oscillospirales > Acutalibacteraceae > WREG01. Next base: position 1,376 of record WREG01000127.1, on the reverse strand, counting down.
TCTTTCCCGTCCTGTATAATCACGAACTGGAAGTCGCTTTTTATGTCTTTTTCGCCGTCTTTGCCCGAGGCGGAATTTTTTTCGTCTTTCGCGTATATGTGCTCCTCCATGCATTCGATTGTGATCATCACCTTGACCCTGCCCGCCCCGTCGACGGCTCCAAGGATATCCGCGAGCTTTTTGTTGATTTTATCTTCGTAATCAGCGAAAGAATCGCTTTCCGCCATTATTCCCGTTTCTTCCGCCTGTTTTTTTGCCGGGTCTGAAAATTCCGATATCAAAAGCGCAGCCATCCCTATAACGCCGAGGGAAATGATAAGAAAAAGCTTTTTGTCCTTTAATATTTTCTGAATTATAGAATTATTTCCTATAATTTCTTCTGTTTTTTTGTTCATTATATTTATAACCCCATTAACTGGCCACTAATCACTGGCCACTGACAACTTCAGGGATAACGCCCGTTTCATTTTCGATTAATTTTTCCGCCGCGTTTCTGTCGGCCTCATTTTCAAGCTCCAGCGATATACGTTTAATATATATGTAGTTGTCCCCGTCAATATCCATTGCAACGTCAATATTTTTATATAAAATGTTATTCTCCCGCAGCAAGGTTCCGGCATCGGTTTTTATTTTATCGGAATAAACGCTTAAAATGTCCGCCGGGACCGTTACCCCCGTTTCGTTTTCGATTATATTATCAAACGCGGAAAAATCAATGCTGAATTTCAATATGGGCGTCAGCAGCACCGCTAAAAAAAACACGGATACAAATACCCTGAACGGCTTTTCCATATTCCCTTTAGGCACAAGGAAATACATGACGCCGCACGCTGCAGCGCAAAAGCAGTATGTTATTATTATTTGTTTTATCCCGTCCATATGTATCAGCCTCTTTCTCCGTAGGGACCGGCGCCCCTGTCGGTCCCTACGGTTTAAACGTCAGCACAACCCCTGTTGACACAATAAAAACAAATGCGTTGAACAATAAAAACACGGTCAGCATCGAAACTGCCGACGCTATGGAATTCAAAAGGGCAGCGATATTCTTCAACCCCAGCGTTTCCGAAACAAATGAGGCTGTTGCGAGCGTAAGCCACCATAAAACCATTTCAATGAGCGCGGGCAGGTTTATCAAAACCAGAATAATAATGCCGATGACCCCTACCGTCGTTTTAATGAGAGAAAATGAGCTCATAACCGAGCCTAACCCCTCGCTTATTATGCCGCCGATAACAGGGACTGCCGAGCCTATCAGGAATTTCGCGCCCTTTAACGCGACCGTATCCGCCGCGTTTGCCGCGAAGCCTTTTATTGTCAGAAGCCCCGCGAAAACGGTGCCGAAAAAAGCAAGAACGATATTAAATACCTTTTTCACC
>WREG01000126.1 GCA_009779455.1 Oscillospiraceae bacterium | reverse complement strand
TGTGGACGAGGAAACCGGAGAAGTTGCGTAGCTGATTGTTTCCGTTTTTTTGACTGTTTTTCGACGGTCTGTTTTTTTATACCCTTTTTTAGGTAGGTTGGGTGACGGGGTGTTTCAAACTAAACACCTCATTATCTTAAAGTAAACCAATTGTATATAATTCGAATTAAAATGTCAACGGTAATTATAAATATTTACAAAATCTGCATTTAAACACAATAATTGCCTCCCCCGTTTACGGAAACCCGCAAACGGGGGAGGCATCTATGTCAAACCGCCAAACGGCGATATTTTGCATTTTAAACTTTACATTTCAATAAGGCTTCTGCTCAATAAGCGTAAGCTCCTGCTCAACGCTCCCCCCGTCCCGCGTAACGGTTATTTTTACGGTATCGCCCACTTCGTGCGTCCCTATTATGCCGTTGAAACCGTCAAGCGAGTTTACCGCAGCCCCGTCCACGGCCGTTATGATATCTCCCGGTTGAAAATTGCCGTTTTGGGATTTATAGATATAAAGCCCCAGCTTGTTCACCCTGTATTGCATGGCCGTGAACGCGTCGTTTACTTCAATCAAGGTAAGCCCCGTGTCCACGCGGCCGCGTACATAGCCGTTTGTTATGATATCCTCGATAACGTGCTTCGCGGTGTCTATGGGTATCGCGAACCCCAGGCCCTCGATGTCCGAGCCGGAGGATTTGGCGTTGACTATGCCCACAAGCTCGCCGCTGAGGCTGAAAAGCCCGCCGCCGGAATTGCCGGGGTTAATGGCCGCGCTGGTCTGGAGCAGGGACATGGACTCGCCGTCTATCTTGATTTCGCGGTCAAGGGCGGAGATTATGCCCTCGGTCACAGTGCCGCCCAGCTCGCCCAGCGGGTTGCCTATTGCTATGGCCGTCTCGCCCACTTCCAGCATCGACGAATTGCCGAGTACGGCGGCCTGCAAGCCGGAAGCGTTGATTTTGATAACCGCAAGGTCGGTTTTCGCGTCCGCACCAACAAGGGACGCCTCGTATCCCGTGCCGTCGGTCAGCCGCACGAATATCGACTGCGCGCCGCTTACGACATGGTTGTTCGTGACGATATAGCCGTCCGCCGTGATGATGACGCCGCTCCCCGCACCCGTGGAAACATACTGCCCCAGCCTGCCGCCCCTGACGACGGTTTCGGTTGATATTTCGACCACCGACTTAAGCACTGCCGCGGCGGTTTCGATAACGCCGTATTTTTCGTGGGCGTCTTCGCCGCCTGAGGTATTTACCACCGACTGGTATATCACGCTGCCCCTGTTCCTGACCGTACCCGCCGCGCCGCCGCCGTTCAGGCTGTTCGCCGCGTAGGTACCCACAAAGCCGAAAAACATCGAGCCTATGAGGCAGGCGGCCACAACCGCGCCGGGGCGTTTTTTATAGCTGAAGAACCCGCGCTTTTTCTTGGCAGGGGCGTAAACGATTTCGCTCCTTATCGGCTCCCTGTACGGCTGCCCGTTGTAATTTTCATAATATTGATAATTGCTTTCATTATAATCCCTGTAATCCGGATAGTTTTCAAATTTGTCTGACATTTGTTTCAGTCCTTTCGTAATTTGTTATGTCTATATTATGCCCTCTCTGTATGATGATAAAATGCGGGTTTTGTGAAAATTTGATTGATTTTTATTTATAAAAATGTAGCCGCTCCATCGTCCAAATGACAGCGGTTACTTTGTAAATTCGTTTTCCGATTTATTCATAACGCTTAATCAGGCCTGCTTTTTTCTATATGCTCAACAAGCATATGGGGCGGCAGGCCGAAAGCGTTGGCGACCCGCCAGATTGTTTCAAAGTTAGGCTGTTTCGCGCCGCTTTCAATCATGGCCAAATGGCTGCGGGCAAGCCCCGCGAGGCCGCTGAACACCTCTTGCGACAAATTCCGCTCTTTTCTTAATCGTCTGATTACCTTTCCGGCCGCATTTTTATCAAATTCTATCATCGCAGACATCCTTTTATTTTTAAGAATATCAAAAAAATAAAAAATATCGTCTGCGATAGTAGACATTCGTGGAAAAGTGTGTTATAATGTTTATACCTTAACAGGTAAAATTAAAAATCGGAGGCTAAAATTATGTTTAAAACAAAAAAAATCATTGCGTGTTTCTTGGCGGTCGTGCTATTCTTGCCCGTTTGGGCGGCGGCGTTCTCTTTTTCCGCGTCGGCGGCGGTGAAAACAGGCGACGACGGCGTGACAAATTGGGATTTTATTGAGCCTGTCACGCATTTGAAACAAGCGCCGACGGGCTACAAACCCGTATACACGGTTGCCGATTTGGACAATATCCGCAACGATTTGTCGGCAAATTATATCCTGATGAACGATATTAATTTGGCGGAGGTTGAATGGAAACCGATAGCCGGGAATATAGATTTGGGTAATGTGCCTCGACAAGAAGTTCTCAACGCAAACGCTTTTACCGGTATATTTGACGGCAACGGCTATGTTGTTAAAAATATGAACAATGTAAAAGCTTTAACTATTGATGTTTTTAATTGGTTTATTCCTGACGACCCCGATGAATTACTCGAATCATTTGATGAATATATTGGATTATTCGGTTTTGTTTATGAAGGAATAATAAAAAATATCGGTATGACAGGTGCCTCTGTAAATTTTTCCGCACATGAGCGTGGGTCATTATCTGTTGGCGGAATCGTAGCAGAAGCTACAAGCTCATCATTTATAAATTGTTTCAACACTGTAAATATAAGTATTTTTAGCGACAATACAGAACTTACTTTACTTGCGGGAATCGGGAATTCTTATAATTCAAATTTAATTTCAAAATGTTTTAATTCCGGCAATTTAGTAGCAAATGGAAGCGGGTGGGGTTTTGCTGTTACTGGAATTGTTTTTGAAGGTGGTGCAGCAAATAGTTTGATTGAAAAATGCTTTAATTCAGGTTCATTAACCGTAAAGAATCTTAATGGAATGGCCTATGTTTCAGGGATTGCTGTAGATACCGGAGGTTCACTCGTTGATTGTTATAACACGGGAAATATTACCGCAATTGCACCCAATACTGTCGCTTCTGCGTCAGGGATTATAACACAGGTGGGATATTCCGTGCCTGTTTTCTTTACTGACGAAGTTATAGAATCTGACGGTTTTGTTACCCGTTGTTATAATACCGGGATAATAAAAGCCGAATCCGATTTTTACGGGAATAAAATTATTGGGGCAATTACTGTGGGTTTCGCCACTAAATCATCTTTAATAGAAGATTGCTATTATTTTAATAACATTCCGTCTTTTATCTATTTAGATTTTTCTTTCCGTCCTTGGTTGTCCATCGTTGTAGAAGGAGACGAAGAAATTATCAACAACGACCCCGCCGATCCGTATCCATATTTAAACGAAGACGGATTTTTAATAAACGTAAAATCTTTGTCAAAAATCGAAATGCGCAATAAATCTTCTTATAAAGGTTTCGATTTTGACAATGTATGGAGAATAGATTCAACAAAAAATAGCGGTTATCCGTACCTACGATATTCCGAACCAGATGATGTAACAAATATCTTTCAATGGTTTATTGATTTTATTAGCATGATTATCGAATGGCTGCAAAACCTCTTTAGCTTTATTGCAATATAAACTGATAAAAACAAAAACGCGGCGGCTTCGGGGCAAACAATCCCGAAGCCGCGTTTTTTATTCTCAATTCTCAATTCTCAACTCTCAACTCTCAATTCAAACCAAAAAGTGCTGCCCTTGCCTACCTCGCTCATAACCCCGTACCGCGCCCCGTGCAATTCCAGCGCGTTTTTCACTATGGAAAGCCCTATGCCCGTTCCCGTCACGGCCCGTTTATGAGTAGTTTTGCCGCTTGACTTATAATACCTTTCCCATATCCCCTGAAGCCGTTCGGGGGGGATGCCTTCGCCCGTGTCTGCCACCTCGAAACGCGCCGCGCCGTTGATTTGTTTTAGGCTCACGTTTACGCTCTTGTCTTCGCCCGTATAATTCACCGCGTTGCTTATCAGATTGTAAAACACCCGTTTAAGATACTGCTCATTGCCGTCAACGGCAATGTTTTCATCTATATCGGCACCGAAAACATATCCGCCCCTTTCAGTGAGGGCGTAAAAGCTTTCAAGAACCTCCGCAAGGCAAAGGCTTAAATTTATATTTGTTTTTACAAGGGTGACGTTCCCCGAATTAAGCTTTGAAAGCTCCAATACCTCGTTTACCATGTCCGTCAGGCGGTCGGCCTCTTTTATTATCGTCTCGCAGTTCGCGCCCCTCTTGTTTTCGTCGCCGCCGTTCACGTCCCGTATTAATTCGCCGTAGAATTTTATGATGGTCAGCGGCGTTTTAAGGTCGTGGGACACGTTTGCAATGAATTCCTTCCTGTAGCTGTCAAGCTTCGACAGCTCCGATGCGGCATAGCCCAGCGCCGAGGCAAGCTCCCGCGCTTCGGTATACCCTCCGCTGTAAAACCCGGCCTCAAAATTGCCCGCTGCCAGATTTTCCGCCGATTTTGTCAGCTTGACGATGGGACCGGCAAGTTTTTTCGATATCAGCTGAGCGGATATAAGGGAAAGGACAAATAATATTACTATAATAATGCCGAACTGCGATTTTATGACGGACACCGTCGAATCCACGGGCGGTATGGGGCTGCTCACATACACATAAAAAATATTCCGCCCGTCAGCCACTTTTCCTATATAAACTGCCTGTGACAGCCTGCCGCCCGCATCTTTGTTCAAATAATAAATTTTGTCGCTGTTTTCCGGCATTTCGGATATTTTCACCATTATGCCCAGCAATTCGTCGCGGGGGATGGTTATGGCGCGACTATGCTCCGACTGCTCAAAACCGTCGAAAACAGCGTTCACAATCCCCGATTCGCTGAAAAGCATTATCCTGAGGTTGCTCCTGAAAGCGTATTCGTTCATGAGCCTGTAATATTCAAGGATATTGGAGTCATACCCGCTTACGATAGCGTCCCCCAAACTAACGATTTCCCGTGTTTTCATGCTTTTATAGAAGCTGTTGAAAAAAACGATCTGCAATATCCACAGCACGGCCAAAATCGAAACGGAGAATATCATGAGATACAGCCAATTTTGAAATTTCAGGCTTTTTATTTTATTTTTCAAACTTTTATCCTTCAAAACGGTATCCCACCCCTCGCAGCGTAGTTATGCGCTCCTTATACGCTCCCAGATTCATCCTGAGCGTCTTTATATGCGTGTCAACAGTCCTGTCGTCCCCGTAAAAATCATAGCCCCACACCGACGTGAGCAGTTTTTCGCGGCTGAGGGCTATATTTTTATTTTTTACGAGGTAGAACAGCAGATCATATTCCTTTGGGGACAAGTCCGCTTTTTCCCCGTCAACCGAAACTGTTCTGGCGGTGATATCAATATTAAGCCCGTCAAAGTTATATATTTCGTGCCCCTCGCCGCCGTCGGGCGTTTTGCCGCCGTTGCGCGATATGATTACGTTTATCCGCGCCAGAACCTCTTTTGGGGAGAAGGGTTTCGTGACATAATCGTCTATGCCCGTCTCGAAGCCGAAAAGCTTGTCGTATTCCTCCGACCGCGCGGAGAGCATAAGCACGGGGATGTCCTTTATTTTCTTTATCTCTTTACAGGCCGTGAACCCGTCGAGCTTGGGCATCATAACATCCATTATTATCACATCATAATCGCTTTCGCGGCACTTCAGCACAGCCTCCATGCCATCGGCGGCCTCGTCAACCTCATAGCCCATAAATTCGGCGTATTCCCGCAGGCCGACCCTTATGGCGTCCTCGTCGTCAACTATCAAAATTTTATGCATAAGCAATCACCCTAAACAATTTTATCATATCGGCATATTAAATTCAAGCTTAATCGAATCATACATCTTTTTTATGTGCTTATGATGATGAAATTGTGATAAATTATATTGACCTTATCAAAAACCGGGAGTATAATTTAAAGAAACCTCTACACACATTAAATGGGGGATGCCGCAATGCCCGAAACCAATCCCGAAAAGAAACCACGCGTTTCAAATATAATCTGGCTCGGCCTTGTCAGCTTTTTCACGGACATAAGCACGGAGATGGTCTACCCA
>WREG01000125.1 GCA_009779455.1 Oscillospiraceae bacterium | reverse complement strand
TCGGAAAAGCAACGTAAAACGCCCTTCGATTTACCCCTAAAACAACGAAAAACCCTTTAGCCATAAAGGATTTCTCGTTGTATCAACTAAGCAGTTTTGATATGGCTACAGGGACAAAGTTTTGAACAAATAATTTGTCCCGCAAATTCCTATATAAATATAGCACCATTTCAGCGAAATGTCAATAACGATTTGCATTGATAAACGCACATGAAAAAAAGCCCGCAGGCTCCCATGTCGGGAAATCTGCGGGCCGCAGTCCGTTATGCCGCTTTCCATATATCCGCGTCGATTGATACCTCAGAGCCGTCGCGGAATTTTACCACCAGCCGCCCGTCGTCGTATACCGTAACGCGGCGGATATTGCCGGACAGGTATAGAGCGCCGGTGATGGCAATGCCGGTGATCGTTTTTCCGGTTCCCATTTCCATGAGCAGGGCCGCGCCCCGGCTTTGCATTTCGCCGTCCATTCCGAACAGGCCGCAGGTAAAGCGGTAAGCCTCCCGCTGGTGTTGATACGGCGCCGCCCGGATCGGCATGTCGTTTTTTTCTTTGTCCATAATTGCTTGTTCCTTTGCGCTTATTTTGAGCGTTGGCCAACCCTCATGGGACAAGCATACCGGGATTGAAACAATAAATCGTTTCACGGCGTGAAACTGAAAAAGTGAGCATTTATGCGGGTTTGCGGGTCTTGGAAAAAGGGCATAAAAAAAGAAAGGGCGTAACCGCACGGGTTTACGCCCTTTCAAAAGTTTCACGACGTGAAACAAAAAAATAAAATTTTTTGCAAAAAAAGAGCGCCGCCGCTGATCCGGTCAGCCGCGCCGCTTTGAAAGGTCTGTTTTATGTAATTTTAACCGCCAGCGGCAATATCGTCGCCCAGCGGGAATACGCCTTTAATATCGAGGTTGGCGAGAAATTCGTTACGCACGTCAATGGATTTTCCGGCAAAGGCCGTGATCGCCGTCATATACGCCGTGTGCGCTTCGCTGCCGTCGAAGGCGTAACCCGCCTTGCCGAGCAATTCCCCGGTGCGGTATATATCCAAATCCAGCCCCGCGCAAAAGGCGAGGATGGAACGGAAGGACTGTTTCGTGTTTTCATATTGGAACCGATAAAACGTCACCTTTGAAAGCAACGTCCGCTCTTGAAATTCCGCCACGTTGATTTTCCTTGCTTCTAAAATCTGTTTTACCATTTGAGCAAAAGATATGTTTAATTTTTGCCGATCCGACGCCCCGGCTGTAAATTCCTCCGCCAATTCCCGCGCAAACTCAAACGCCGCCCGGTTGTCCCCGCTGTTATACTTCGGGAAGGTTTCATACGTTTTCCCGCGATACAGAATGTCGCTGAATTTGCTCCCGCTCTCTTTCATATTGAGGCGGACGTTGGCGAATTTGAGGGCGCATTTGTCGAGGTTCGCCCACGCGAAGTCGGTCAGATAGGGGACACCGTCCGTATCGTATACGGCGCATTTTTCGTGATTGATTACAAAATGATTGTCGGCATACACAAAAAAGCCCGTGCCGACCAGCATACGAAGCTCCGCGTTGCCGTACAGTTCATAATATTATTTACATCAGCTATTGATCCATCGCGGTCAAATACAGCGATTGCCGATTTTATGCTTTCAAGGTCTTTCGCCTTAGCGTAAGAATTTTGAATGACAAACATCCTTTTACTAACGAAGATCGGGCTATATCTGGCAGCGTCGTACATTGTAATCCTCCCCTTATATTTTTCGCAAAATATGTTGCGGTACAATTAAGTATAGCAAATAAAAATTGTGGATAGGCGAGGATGGCGATTAAATATGCGAGGATTACGGCTATCTTTTAGCCAAAATAAAAAACGCCCGGTTTCTCAACCGAACGCTTTTTTGTTGATATTACAGGCTTTGCGCCTTATTTCAAACTGTCTTTGTATTCTGTGGGTGTCATGCCGGTTAATTGTTTGAAAATCTTTCCGAACCATCCCCGGCTGTCCTCACCGCAGAATGAAAACGCTTCCGCGACAGTCAAATTTTTATCAGCCAGTTTTTCTTTAATATGATCGACCTTGACGCTTTTATAGTAATCATACATTGTCGTGCCGGTATTATTTCGGAATAGCAAACGCAAATGACTTGGACTGAAATTCACCGCTTTTGCAATAACATCCTCGTTAAACTCGTCCAGCCAATGCTCGTCTATGTATTTTTTTGTTTCTACGATCTCCGGCTTGCCGTGATACATTTTTTTGACGGTGTAAAAAGTAATTGTGCAGACGAATACATCGCCGTCCCAGATCGGCAAGCAGAGTATATCCATTATCGCCGCCTCATATTTCCTGTCAGCGATAACGCCCCGTTCTTCGGCTTCATTTATTGGCGCGGGGAAGTCCGGGATCAAAACAGTTTCGCCGCGAAATATCTTATCAATGCACTCTTGCCCCAATATCTCCAAACATACCGGGTCATTTTTCAAATTATACTTTCCCACAAGGTCATTCGCATCACCGACACCGTTAAGCTCCATAGCGGCTTTATTGTAAAGTATGCACATTCCGTCCGGCGCAAATATCTCTATGGGGGTCGGGAGCATATCATAGACTTGCAAATTAAGAGCTTGATTACCAATCAGAGCTTTCAAAGGCTCCGATAATTTTTCAAGTTCGTTTTGGTTATTCATTTTCGTTGCCCTCCTTGCGCCGTTTTCTGTTCGTGTCTATCCCGATATATTTTCCGTGCTTTACACGGGCGTCGGGCGGTTTCTCTGCGTCGGCGGGGATCAGCCAATCGCGGGAGGGTTTCATCGCGCCCGGTATGCGTCCTGCTTCGCAATACTCTTGAACGCTTCGGAGGGAACAACCCCATTTTTGGGCGGCTTGTTTTGCAATGATATAATCCATACCGCACCCCCAGCTTTCGTCAAAATTCGCACATACTTATTATATCGCGTTACAGCGAAAATTGCAAGCCCTTTTTTACAGATAATAAAAATGTAGAAAATACGGCCACAATATTCCGTAAAATTTCTTAAAAAACTTTTGAAAAAAGGCTTGCTTTATCACCCGTGGTGCGTAAGCTGTCACTCACGGGGCGAGTAACCCCGGAAAATAACGGGGCAGCCCCCCGAATAAATGAAAGGCGGTACACGACCATGACAACCACTAACAACATGAAAGCAGGCACAATCACAGCGAAATTGAGGGACGCGGTTCCCGTATGCTTCTTCGAGAACGAAGCGGAGCAAATTCGGTATAAGAATATCGACATCCCCGACGCCCTCAAAGAATTGGAAATCACCGGCTTCGAGTTTGACGTTCCGGCAGACGGAAAAATCAGCTTCCGGCTATACTTCGCCCCCGGCATACTCCCGACAGAATTTCCCCCGGCGCGTGAAAAAATGACGCGGGCCGAAAAAGCGGCGGCGAAGGCTACCACGGACGAAACCGTAAACACGGAGGAATTGGCAGCGGCGGCAGCCGAGGCAATCGAAGCGGCCACCGGCAGCGAAGTAACAATGGAACCCGCCGCCGAAGACCTAACCCCGGACATCCCGGAATATCGGTTCAATGTAACCGGCAAACGCCGCAAGGAGCTGGCCGAAATCCTCGCCGCCACCGCTGGCAAAGAATTAAAATACCTCGGCGCCCCCAGCTTCGCTTTCGCCATCGGCACAAAAACGCTGGACAAGGCCGGAACGCTTGCGGGCGAAATCAGCACGGAATTGCTGGCCGCCCTCGCCGAGCAGGGCTTCATCCCCGAAGCCGAATGAACCCCGGCGCCAATACAACGAAACGGCCCCGCCGAAGCGGGGCTTGTTCGTCGGCGTTTATTCCTTGCCGAACCTGTCCCATGTATGAGGAGGGACAATATCCGCCTCGAATTTCGCCCAAAGGAACGAAAGCAGCCCAAGCGGGGTCAATTCCTGCCCGGCTGCGGCGTGTTCCCATAATTCCCGGTCGCCGGACGCAAAGCCCTCCGCGATAGTTTGCTGGTATACACCGCATAGTTCCTGCTCGGTCATGCCGGAGGTTTCGGCCATTCTTCCAAATACGGCGGAAGCGTCAAAATACAGGCCCTTCCGAAACAGGGGCGCATACGCCAGCCGCATGATCCGAAATCCGTTTGACAAAAGCCCCTTTACCTGATTAGCCGTGAGGTTTTCGTCCTTCGCCACTTTCACAAGGCTTTTCATGTAGTAGTATTTTATCATTATTTCGATTTGCCGCTTAGAAAGGCAGAGGGAGGGCAGCTTGCTCATAATATCACCTCGCCGTCGAGCAGGCGTTGGAATACCGCCCTGTCGCTTTCCGCGTCCCGCTGTATGAGCGCCAGTACGATCTGATCGGCCATGCCCTGCATGAATACGGTCGAAGGTGCTATCCATACGAAAACCCGCGCGATCAGGTTGTGCAGATAATCGACGCTCTCCGCCGTAATATCCGCTCCCGATGATAAAAGGGCCTCGTATAACTCCGGGACACCATTTTCCGCTAATTCTGCTTGAAAATTGTCGTTGCACCTTTGCCTGTAATCCTGTACCGCAAATGTGAGATACTCCCCAAACAGCCCCGCGCAGTATGTACTATAATATAGGTCATCATGCGGGAACGGGTGGGCGTCCATATACGCCCTGACTTGCGGATAGAACGGGTGCTGCCGCGCGTCCTCCTCTTTGCCTTCTTTGATTTGCCGAAGTATGCCGCGCAATGGCCGTAATGCTTCTTCAAAGCCCTCCTGCCCGGCGTCGAAAGTGTTTGTCGTGTCGGTCAGGGCCTTTAGGACGCCCGCGAGGTAATTATCCAACACCCCGCGTTTTGGTCCCAGCTTTTCCCGCCATGCCCGCACCTGCCGGAGCAATTCTTCCCCGGACATTGCCGCTTCGACAAAGTCAAGGTTTTGTTCGCCCCAATCGCCTGTTACGTCTGAGAAATTCATTGTTTGTGCCACCTTTCCTAAAAATTTTAGGAAATCCAAGCTAAAAAACGCATGAGAAGGTTTCGGTTTTCGATACCCCTCGCATACGTTTTTCCTTGCATTCAGGCACTATTTTGAGTATAATTAAAATAGTCGTGGTGCCTTTATGGTTGCGGAGGGCGGTTCAGTCACCTTTTCGCAGGGTTGGCTTGTTCGCTTCAAGCCCGCCTGCCACGGCGTTTTTTTGCCGGTTCCCGTGTCAGATGTTACCCATTTTCGTCAAAAAAGCAACAAGAAAATTGCTCCGCTTCGGCGGGGCTTTTTTATAAAAATTTCTTAAAAAACTTTGCAAATAGAGCTTGCTTTTTCGGGTGTGGTGCGTAAGCTGTGACACAGGCGCAGGCCAATAATAAACGGAGGTAAGCGAAAATGGTATCAGTTTATACAATGGAATTTGAAAGAGCGCACGGGAAAAAGCCGAGAGGCTTCGGGCATTGGGCCTTCTGGATGGGGCGCGATACACGCGACATAGACAAGGCGCATTGGTTCACCGGCTTATACAGCGAGGCAGCCAAGCAAGCCAAAGCCAAAGCGCGGGAGTTAGGCCATGCCGAAGTAACGGTAGGCTCGTAAGAAAGGGGTATGCAAAAATGGAAATAGCCAAAACAATCCTCGCCCAGTTAGGCGGCAATCGTTTTATCGCCATGACGGGAAGCAAAGACTTTATGGCGGACGGGAATACGTTGCATATGACTTTGATGAAAAACAAAAGCGCGGCAAACCGGCTGGATATAACCCTTACGGCGGACGATCTGTATGATATGCGGTTCTTCCAATATGTGCCGGGCCGCCTCAATCAAACGACGCTGGAATGGAAAAGCGAAAAAATAACGGAAGTCAAAAAATACAGCGGCGTATTTGACGATATGCTCCGGGATATATTCACCGAAGTAACCGGCATGAAAACCAGCTTATAACCCGGCACGGCTCCGATACCACGCCCCGCTTCGGCGGGGCTTTTTCGTGTAAAAAATTCTTTGAAAAATAAGAAAGAAATTTTGAAAAAAGGCTTGCTTTATCACCCGTGGTGCGTAAGCTGTCACTCACAGGCGCTAAACATATCTTTTAAGGAGGAACCCCACCATGTTAGAAATATCCGCAATCGTAAAGAAAACCGAGGCCCTGTTCGACCTATTCAATGAACATTT
>WREG01000124.1 GCA_009779455.1 Oscillospiraceae bacterium | reverse complement strand
TGAGCCGGGGATACAGAAGGCCTGAAGCCCGATTCCTATGGCTTTCGCCGCGTCGTCGGCTTTTTTCGCGCCGCTTTTAACAGCGACGGCGACGCCAAGGGTGTATGCCCAAACGGCGTTGTCAAAAGCTATGGGCTGGACGCCTTTTACGATTTTTTGGGCGTCTATACCCTTTGAAAGACAGGTTTCGCGGGCTTCCTCCAGCGATTTCATGCCGTATTCTTCAAGGCATTTATTGATGCCGTCCATGCGGCGCGCTTTTCCTTCAAACATTATTTCAGACATATTAAAATTTCCCTTCTTTATGATGATCGGAAATTGTACGGTTCCGCGTCAGCGGAATTTCGGGCTAATGCCCGAAAAGCACAATTTCCCGTGAGTAAAAAACTTGCTTTTTTACTCACTCTTCTCTCGGGTCTATATATTTGACCGCGTTTTCGAAGCGTCCGTAATTCCCGGTATTTTTCTTTACGGCTTCCTCCGGAGCGACGCCTTTCTTTATATCCTCAAGCATCTGACCTACTTTTATGAATTCGTACCCCGTTACCTCGCTGTTTTCGTCGAGGGCCATCCTTGTGACGTAGCCCTCGGCCATTTCCATGTAGCGCACGCCCTTCGCCCTTGTGCTGAACATCGTGCCTATCTGAGAGCGAAGGCCCTTGCCGAGGTCTTCAAGCCCCGCGCCTATGGGAAGCCCGTCCTCCGAGAAGGCAGACTGGGTCCTGCCGTAGGCGAACTGGAGGAAAATCTCGCGCATGGCGACGTTTATGGCGTCGCATACAAGGTCGGTGTTGAGGGCTTCGAGCATTGTCTTGCCGGGCAGGACCTCCGCCGCCATTGCCGCCGAATGGGTCATGCCGGAGCATCCGAGGGTCTCGACAAGAGCCTCCTCAATAACGCCCCCTTTGATGTTCAAAGTGAGCTTGCAGGCGCCCTGCTGGGGGGCGCACCAGCCTACGCCGTGGGAAAGCCCGGAGATGTCCCCTATTTCATAAGCCTTCACCCATTTGCCCTCTTCGGGGATGGGCGCGGGCCCGTGCTTAGGCCCTTTTGCCACAACGCACATTTTTTCAACTTCGTGTGAATATGTCATGTTTAGTGCAGTCCTTTCTCTTAATATTATTACCATAAATGAATGATAATTTAATCAACCTTAATTATACCTAATATTATAAGTGTTTACAAGGTAAATATTTTATTAATTTTTTTTTCTACCGTTTACAAAAATTATTTTTTATGTTATTATTAATTTTAGTAAAAAGGTATAGATTGGGGTAATGTCATTATGAAAAAGATTTTTTATAAGCTGACGGCGCTTGCCGTTGCGGTTTCGCTTACGGCGGGGGCGGGCGTTAATTTTATCGCTTCGGCCGCGCAGTATCCGAACTGGGTTCTTTATGGCGACGTAAACGGCGACGGGGATATTGACCGTCTTGATTATATGCAGATACTGGAAGTATCCGCAGGATTGAGTGAAATGTACCCGAACAACATGACCGATAAAAGGTTTAAGGCGGCCGATGTAAACAAAGACAACGAAGTTGACGTGCTGGACGCTCTTATAACCCTTAAAGACGTAAAATACGGCGGCTTCATTAATCAGGAAGAGATACCGGGCGTCCCGGCAATGACAAATCAGCAGATATTGGACGACGTAAGAAAAACTGCCAACGAGGCTAAAACGAATATGCCCCCCTGTAAGATTACACACACCATTTTGTCCTCTGACATGAAAATAGACTTTGGCAGTTTGCAGTGGGCGATTGATATGCTTGAGGAGGAAGGGTATTCGTTTGACGAATTAATGTCCATGTTTAATAATATGGAGATGAAAAAAGAATATGTTTTCGCGGAGAAAACAGCAGGCAACGAAGGCTCGGTCACTATAGAAATGTTCGATAAAGATGAAAACGGGGAGTGGGTTCAGGCAAAGGACAAAGATAAAAACCCAATACCGGTACAAACAAAAATTTTCGCGACAACCGAGGAAAAACGGTCAACCTTTAAAGATATCATGCCGGTCGCGGGCCAAACATACGGCATGGGGGCGCTGACCACCGGCAACCCCAATATATTCGGCGCATTGCCCGGCGATCTGTCAAGAACATTAATAAAACCCAACGATTCAAACCCCGAAAATTACGACCTTACTATTTGGCTCAAAGATGATAATATGCTGTCTTGGTTTCCCGCTAAAAGAATGGAAAAAGTGATCAATGTTGTTTCAAAAAAAGACATGGAAAAAGAATTGCGCGGCGACGGAAGCGTCCCTTTGAGCCTGGACACCTATAATTACACCGGAAGTTCGGTAACCTATACGGTAGAGCCCCCGGTGAACGGCGTATACAAACCGTTGAAGGCAAAGTATAATATAAAGGCTGATGTGGCCATTACCATTAACTTTATAGTTATATCCATCACCTTTTCGTACATTCAGCAGCAAATTATTGAAATAGATTTTATGAATAATTAAGGATTTTTTACGATGACGCCCTCCAACAAAAAATTATTAACAGCCCTCCTTGCCGTTTTCATAGCCGTTCCGTCATTGCTTTACGGTTTATCATACATAAGCGGCGGCATATCCGAGAACAGAAAAACGGAGCCGACAGAAGAATTTCTGCCGGTTCCTTTGCTGCCTGACTTTTCCCCCGAGCCTGTTTTTTTAGCGGACGGGGATCTGTCCGGGCCGCTTAAAATAAATGTCAACACAGCTGTAAAAGGGAAGCTTTCAGGCGCGGGGGATGAAAAGTGGTATATGTTTGACGTTCCCAAAAGGGGCTGCGTCCGGCTCGGCTTTTCGCACTCGACGCCTTTGGGCTCAACCTCGGCGGGATGGAAAATAACCCTTTATGACGGGTATGCCGTGGGCGGGGCGGACGGCGCTGTTTACAGGGAGCTGGATTCGTTTAAATCGTTTTACACGGACACGTCCGACGCGAAAGGCGCGTTTACGGGCGTTTTGGCGGGGCGGTATTATGTGAGCGTCAAATGCGAGGGGTCTTTTTTCGCGGATGATTATACGCTTACCGCAGGGTTCGAGGCGCGGAACGATTTCGAGGCGGAATGCAACGACGGCATGACGCGCTACAATAAAATAAACCTTAATAAGAAGATATACGGAACCACCGCCAACAAAGAAGGCGGCGACGTTGATTTCTTTATGTTTGAGACCTTTGAAAACGGGACGGCTGAAATCGTTTTCGAGCACGGGTTCGTTCAAAAATCCGGGCCTGTCGGCTGGATAATAGAGCTTTGGGATATCAACAAAAACAATTATTATATATGCCGTTCCACGCACGGCGACACGCTGAATAAAAGCGGCCCAATAGGCCTGCCCCCGGGGGTTTATTTTGTTTCGGTAAAATCGCAGGTCATTTCGACCGCGGTCTATTCGCTGACGGTCAATTTTAACAAAAGGGCGGATTTTGAAAAAGAGCCGAATGACACTATGGAAACGGCGTCCGCGCTCCCGTTAAACGCGGTAATAAGCGGCACCCTTTCGGCCCGGGGCGGCAAGCCGGATAAGGATTATTTTAAAATCGAGCTGGCAAGGCGGGGGCATCTGACGCTTAAATTCGCCCATGAAAGCTTTGCCGACACCAAAAAAGGCTGGAACGTCAGGCTTTTGACAGAAAAAGGCGAGGTTTTATATCAGGGCGTTTCAAGGTGGTCCGACGTTGAAATAATATCCCCCGAAATAGGGCTCGGGGCGGGCGTTTATTACGTCCTTATAGATTCGGAGGGCGTTAGCCTAAACGGCGGCGTCTATACGGTCACAAACAAGTTCACGGCTTCAAATTCATGGGAAATTGAGCCGAACAACACGTTCGGAGCCGCGACGCCGCTCAATTTAAACTCCGGGATTTACGGGACGCTCATTCATGCGGGGCTGGACCCGGATATAGATTACTACAGCTTTGAGATAAAAGAGGCGTCCGCGCTTAAAATAACGTTTTCGCACCAAAAATTTACCGAAAATTACGAAGGGTTTATAATTACCCTATACAACGAAAAAAAGAACCCCGTGACCTCGTTCGCCTCCGCGTGGAGCGACGCCTCCGTTTCGAAAAACGTGAGCTTGGCACAGGGAAAATATTATGTGGCGGTAGACACGGGGCTGAGGTTTAACAATTGCAGATACTCGTTAAAAATTGAGAGTTGAGATTCGTAGGGGTGGATCTTGTGTCCGCCCTTGATTTACATCTATTTCCCGGGCGGACACAAGGCCCGCCCCTACGAGATGCGATTTTTATAAAACCCTGCTTTTTCCACAAAAAGATACTGCTGCGCTATCCCTTCATAATTTTTAACGCATTCGGGCAGGCCGCCGGGGTAAACCTCGGCGGTTATCCTTTTTATATGCCTGTCAACGGGATAGGCGTTCATAAACCCCAGCCCGAACAATAATACGCAGTCGGCGACCTTTTCGCCAACCCCCCGGACCGTCATAAGGCTTTTTTTCGCTTCTTCAACAGGCAAGCTCTTTATTAAACCGAAATCAAGCTCACCCGACGCGGCCTTTTTCGCCGCGTCGATTATGTAGCCCGCCCTGAACCCCGTCCCCACCGCTAAAAGCTCGTCCTCGGACAGCCCCGCCAGGGTTTCGGCGCTGGGGAAGGCGAAAAGCCCGCCGCCTATTTCCTCACCGTATTTTTTTGACATCCTTTCGATTATGCCTTTTATGCGCGGGATATTGTTGCAGGCCGATATGATAAAGGAGCATAAGGTTTCAAAAGGTTCCTGCCGCAATATGCGTATCACGCCGTATTTTTCGATACAGCCCGCTAAAAACGGATTCCGCGACAAAATGCTTAAAATCCTGCCGTAATCTGTGTCAAAGCCGAAATACGGGTGCCAAAGCTCCGAAAACTCCTCTTTCCCGCAGCCTAAAAAAATCAAATCCCCGCCGCCCTCGGCTATCCTGGCCGCTTTGCCTTTCACAACGCCGGCAAAAGCGCCGTCAGCAAGCCTGCGCCAGCGGAAAGCCTGGCCGCAGTCAAGTGTAAGCCCTAAGTTTATGCCGCCGAAATCCGATATCCTGACCCCGAAATCCGTTTCTTTTATTGTCATCGTAAAAACCGTCCGTTAAAATGAAAATATGTAAATACTTGACTTTCCATTTTGTATAATAGTAAAGGGCATACAACAATTTGTATAGGCTGTCAATGCAAAAAAAAGTTATCAACAAAGTTAACTTAATTAAAAAATGGTGAAAATATAGCTGTTTTAAGGTAAGTTATAAACATTTTCAACAGAGTTTTGAACAATTTTCGGGTAATTGCCGCTATACTAAAAGTATAATATTCTATTCACGGGATAAAATTTGTTATAAATATCATGTCATTACATTCAAAAATATCGGCAGATTTTATAAAAACCCAAAGTATAAAATTTACCTTTCAAGGCAAAATAATACCGGAATTGTTGAAAGGATGGTTTTCATGATAAAAGGGGTAAATAAACAAGTGGTGGAAATAGCCGATACGGGCGCGGAATATTTTGAAAAAGCGATATTTTTTGTAAAACCTGAATTTACGGCCGTAACGGAAGGCAGGCTCCGGGAAAGTGCGAAACACAGCATAGACTGCGCGGCCATGCCGCCTAAAATAAAAGAACCGGATGAAAAAGACGGCAAATTGTGGTTTTATGTAAAACTGCTGATAGCCGCCGCGGCGGGCGCGGCGGTTTCGGCCATCATTTGCCTTACGCTGTGAAGCACATCAGGCGTTAGGGGGCTTAGGGCTACTTTTAGAGGGGTTACCATATGCAGGGTGCATCATATTTATGGATATTTTCGTCTGATGTCAATATGGTCATGCCATCCGACTTGGCAGCGGCGATAAGCAGGCGGTCAAAGGGGTCGCGGTGGATAAAAGGCAGGGTTTCAATATATTTTAAATAAGAAATCTTTATATTAAGAAGTTCCACTCCGTTTTTATGCATTTTTTCAAGAAAAACTTCAGAACCGCCTGTAAATTTTAACTTACCGACGCTTATTTTTACCGCTATTTCCCATGCCGAAACAATGCATATGTATAATGATAAAGATGTGTCGTCAACAATCGTTTTTACGGCTTTCGGCAACTTATTTTTACCGTCAAGCATCCATATCGC
>WREG01000123.1 GCA_009779455.1 Oscillospiraceae bacterium | reverse complement strand
TTTCTTAAATTTTACCCTGTTTTTTATGCTGCTCACCCCTTGCTTAAAGCATATATGCCCCCGTAAATTATTAAGAGGAATAGCGCGAAAAATATGTTACCGATTAAAATATGCCAAAATAAAAATATCGTCCCGTCGTCACCCGTTTCGCGTGTGGCAATTACTATAATATCAAACAAAATCATAGAGAGATTGGCGAAAAAGAGTATTTTAAATATTTTCTTTAATTTAGCCATATTTATATTTTCGCTTCCTTTTTTTGTATTATAATAAATTTTTGTTAATAAATCAACCATGCAAATAAAAAATTACCAATTATCTATTTCTTTTCTCTGCATAGCCCCTATTATTTTCTCCCGCAGGGGCGCGTAATCCTTTTCAAGCTCATAAAGCAGGTCTTTCATTTTCTGCCGCTCCCCCGTTTTATCGACGGGGCACCCGCTTTTGATGACGGGCAGGCCCCTGTGCTTCACCGCCGCCGAAACTACGCTTTCCCTGGCTAAAACCATCGGCCTTATTACGTAAATATCCTTTCGCGACATATAGGTCACGGGACGGAAACAGGCTATATTCCCTCCGCAGAGCAGGTTCATCATAAAAGTCTCTGCCGCGTCGTCCATATGATGCCCCAGGGCTAATTTATTGCAGCCCAGTTCTTTCGCGGCATCGTGCAAAATGCCCCTCCTCATTTTAGAGCACAGTGAACAGGGGTTTTCTTCTTTGCGATCATTAAAAATAATGCTTGCCAGCTCCGTGCGTTTTATGGCATACTCCACGCCCAGCTCGCCGCAAAGCTTTTCAATGGGCGAAAAATCGCCGGGCCTGCCGCCAAACCCCATATCGAGGGTGATTGCTTTGATCTCATATTTTTCAGGGTAAAATTTACGCATTTCGGCCAAGGCGGTCAAAAGGGCGGCGGAATCCTTGCCGCCGGACACCCCGACAGCTATTTTGTCGCCGTCTTCGACCATATTGTATTTTTCCATCGCCGCCCTCATGCGGCCCATCAATTTTTGCATAATTTTATCCTTCGTTAACAGATAATTAACATAAATTTAAAAGACAAAACAATAAAAATTTTATATAATTATAACTATGAACAAAAAAAATGTTTTAACGGCAGCGGTAATATTGGTATTTTTAACTGCGACGGTCATAGCCTTTGTGGCAGGCGACCGTTTTCACATCAACGCGCCTTTGGAGGCGGATACGGAATCCGTTGCGGGTTTAATTGCCGCCACTGACGCCGCCGCCCATACCACTGTAGGTTTTCAAACAATGGCGCTGACGGAAGCGGCGTCATCGGTGCCGGCGGAAACGTTTACGGCTTTGCCGACGGAAAATACTGCGGCAACGGAACATATTGCCTCAGAATTTGCCTCCACGGGAACCATTCCGCTGAATACGCAGGTAAACACAACACAGGACAGCGGCGCATCGGAAACACAAACGGGTTCTGAAAGCCGGGCGCCCGAAACGGCTGAGGGGGAAACAGCCGCTTCTTCCCCCGTAGTCACATTTGCCCCTCTGCCCGAATATAACGCTTACCGCCCGGACGTGCCTATGACCCAAGCCGCCCCGCCCCCCGTCGGCTACAGGCTGAACCCGTTGAAAAACGCCGTTATAACGGCCGGTTTCAGCTATGACGCGGAACAGGATATATTTTATTCCGTTTCCGACCCCTGGCAAAGGGCTTTCGGGTTTACCCCCATATATGACCAGTTTGCCGTATTCACAAATATGGTTTATGACACTAGGCGGTTCAAGTTCACCTACGGCGGAGCGGACTGGATGCTTCAGATATGGAAAGGCCGCTATGGCATAACCACGGGCGCGGAGATGGGCATATATTGCAAAGAGGAAGGCACGGAGGGCGATTTTTACGCCTGCGCCAACGATGAAAACCTCGTCGCAATGTCCTTTGAGATATACATAAACAATGAGCTTTATATGACAAGGGGGCCGGAGCTGCACTGGTGGCTCACCGGGTTCAAGCTGGGCGAGCTGTACCACTCGCCCGATATGGTCATGGCGGGGACATATTACATAAACAATTCCGAAGTCCTCGATTTGCTGGAAACAGCCATTGGAAACGAAGGGGTTTTGTATTCGAGGAAGCCTGATGCCATAACCTTTATCTGGCATTGATTGCCATTCATAACTGTTTTTCAGGTTTTCGCGCATCATTATTAGACCTCCTCGGAAATTAAGCGCGAGTGGATTGGCGAGGGTTTTTTCGTCTCCGCAAGGGAAAAAACGCAGGAATAATTTGTTTATTGCGAGTATTTTTGACGCAGTGGGGGCGAAAAAGGGTCGTCAAGACACCGTGGTTTAATTCCCGAGGAGGAATTCCCGAGGAGGTCTATTATTTGTTTGACAAATCCGCGGGCATAAAGTATAATATTATACGGTGAAATTCTGACAGTGAAAAGATTTATATCAACAATTTTAATACTGGCTTTTGCGGCGGCCGCGTTTTCGTCATGCATGAAATCGCGGGGGGATTTTATTATATACTGCCCTGTGGGCGACAGCGCGGAAAGCCTCGACCCCCAGATAGCGGACGGCTCCGCCGCTTCCGTAATAGCGGGCAACTGTTTCGAGGGGCTTGTGCGCGTGGACGAAAACGGCGGCATTGAGCCCGGTGCGGCGGTTTCGTGGGAGGTTTCGCCCGACGGCCTTACATACAAATTCATTTTAAGGCAGGACAGCGGCTGGCTGCTGACGAAGGTTGCAAGATCGGGCCTGGGCGACAAGCTCCCCGAAGATTTCGATACAAGGGTGACGGCCGGCGATTTTGTTTTCGCGTTCAGGCGGGCCGTTTCGCCCGTTACGGCTTCAGTCAACTCCGCGCTTTTGGGCCCGATAAAAAACGCTTCAAAAATAATGGGCGGTTCAATTTCCCCCGACGAGCTGGGGGCTGTCGCCGTTTCGGACTACGAGCTGCATATTGAGCTTGAATATCCAGCCCGTGATTTTCTCCGCCTTCTCGCCACGCCTGTTTTTATGCCCTGCAAAGAAGAATTTTTTGACCTCTGCGCCGGGCGCTACGGCCTGGGGCTTAAATATATGCTTTTCAATGGGCCTTTTTATTTGACGCGCTGGGTGCCGGACACGTCCTACAGGCTGGTGCGCAACAAGGATTATAAAGGCGAAAGGGAAGTCCTGCCCGCCGCCGTCTGGCTGTCTGTGAACGCAGACGGGCAGCACGCCGCCGAAAAATTCGCCAAAGGCAATTATACGATGGCGTTTTTGGATTCGTCGCAATTGCCGCTTATATCAGGCAACAAAAAAATAGCCGTAAAAGAATATGCGGACAGCAACTGGTCGCTGATATTCAACCAAAAATCGGGCTATTTGTCAGATAAAGCGTTGAGGAAGGCTTTGGCGATGTCCTTTGACGCAGGCGCTCTGGCCCCGCCTGAATATATGAGCGAAAAGGCTGAGGGGTTCCTCCCCTCGTTCTGCCGCCCGCAGTTTATTGCACCCCCCGGAGGCATGGACATAATATATGATGAAACCGAGGCAAAATCCCTGCTTGCGGAAGCTAAAGCCTCTTTGGGGGCGGAAAAATTCGAGCTTT
The DNA here is from genome assembly GCA_009779455.1 of Oscillospiraceae bacterium. Classification (GTDB taxonomy): domain Bacteria; phylum Bacillota; class Clostridia; order Oscillospirales; family Acutalibacteraceae; genus WREG01. The sequence goes on along the minus strand of WREG01000123.1, from coordinate 2,598 downwards.
CGCTGCTGTGCCTTGAAGAACATGGGGAAATGCTGAAAAATCAGCTGCAGGTATGGCAAAAAGCGCTTGGCGTCAGCGTTACGGTCAATTTAAACCCGGTTCCCAGGAGCGAGTTCGCAGCGACGGCGGCATCGGGAAATTATGAGATGGCTTTTTACCCCATAAGCCATTTCAACATATCAGCGTCGGAATTTTTCAGGGCATTTACGACGAAAAACAAGGAAAACATTATAAACCTTAACGATGAGGACTATAACGGCCTTGTGTCTGCGCTTTTAAAGACAGGCAATGAAGCCGAATATGAAGCCGCGTATGGGGAAATTATAAATTATATTGCCGACAGCGCCCTGTACCTGCCCGTGTTCAGCGAAAAGAGCTGGTTCGCGGCGGTCAATAACCTGAAAGGCGTCTATTATTATTCGTCGAAAGACAATTTATATTTTATTTCGGCGCAAAAATAGGATTTAGGATTTAGGGGCTGCAACAGAAAGCCTTAAACTATGGAAAGGAATACAATATGCCGATAATAAGACCGTTCGCGGCCGTCAGGCCGAAAAAAGAATACGCCTCAAAAGTGGCGGAACTGCCCTATGACGTAATGACATCCGACGAAGCAAGGGAAACGGCAAAAAATAACCCCTATTCCTTTTTGCACGTAGATAAAGCGGAAATTGATCTGCCGGAGGGTTCGCATATCTATTCGGGCGAAGTATACGAGAAGGCCTGCGAAAACCTTTGCAGGCTTTGCGGGACGGGCGTTTTCAAGCAGGACGCGGAGCCGTATTTTTATATTTACAGGCAGATAATGGGCGGCAGATCCCAAACGGGCCTTGCCGCCTGCGTTTCCGTTGACGACTATATCGACGGTAAGATAAAAAAGCATGAATTCACACGCGCAGACAAAGAAAAAGACCGGATACGCCACGTCGATGCCTGCGATGCCAATACAGGCCCGATTTTTTTATGCTACAGGGGAAAGAGCGCGATAAACGCGATTTTAAACAAATATGTCAACACCGAACCTGAATATGATTTTACGCGTGCTGACGGGGTTGCCCATACCGTGTGGTTCGTAAACGGCAAAAGCGATATATCCCTGCTCCGCGAGGAATTTTCGAATGCCGGCGCGTTTTATATAGCCGACGGGCATCACCGCGCCGCGTCGGCCGCCAAAGTCGCGCTGAAACGCCGCGCCGAAAACCCCGGATATGACGGCACGGAGGAATTCAATTTCTTTTTGGCCGTGCTTTTCAGCAAAGACGACCTGGCCATAATGGATTACAACAGGGTCATACGCGATTATAACGGCTTAAAGGAAGATGAATTTTACGCGAAGGCAGCCTTAAATTTCGATATTGCAGAGACGGAAGATGAAAAACCTTTCAAACCGCAAAAAAAGCACGAATTCGGTATGTTCGCCTTCGATAAATGGCACAAACTGACAGCCAAAAACGGCACATTTGACGCTTCCGACCCGGTAAAAAGCCTTGACGTATCGATTTTGCAGGAAAACCTTATAGCCCCGGTTTTCGGCATAACCGACCCGCGCCGAGACAACAGGATTGATTTCGTGGGCGGCATAAGGGGCCTTGAAGAGCTTGAAAGACGGTGCAAAACCGACATGAAAGCCGCGTTTTCCTTATACCCCGTTTCCCTTGACGAATTGATGGCGATAGCGGACGCAGGAGAGGTAATGCCGCCGAAATCCACCTGGTTCGAGCCGAAGCTTTTAAGCGGGCTGTTCATTCACAAGCTTTCTTAAGGCAAAAGCGGTATGAATGAACAGTTTTTTATTCTTTTGGCCGACGTTATTAACCTCACGATCTATTTGAGTATTTTCTTTGATTTGCGCCGTTTAATTAACTTTATGATTTCGTACCAGAAAACCGACGCGGCGGCGAGGGCTGTGGCTGACAGCGCCTGCTTCCCCGTCAGCGGCGACAGGCTTAGGAAACCGTTCAGGGGCGTGTAAAATATCGCGGCAAGGCCCGATACGGTCGCTATGTTTACCGCCCACATCACCTTGTCCCGCACAAGCCGCCTTAATGAGCTTTTAAAAGAATCGGTATTTGAGCTGTTCACCTGCACGAGGAAGAGGTTCGCGAAGATTATGACCGCAAGGCCCATAGAGCGGGCCGTTTCAGCGGCGGAACCCGACCGCAGCTCCGCGAAATACACGCCGAAAGAGGCCGCGAAAACCGCAAGGCCCTGAACAATGCTTTTTGCCATGATATTTGCGTCTATCAGCTTCTCGGCGGGGCTGCGGGGGCGTTTTTTCATTATGTCGCGTTCCGCGGGCTGGCGTTCAAGGACTATCGAGCAGGTCGGGTCGATGACAAGCTCCAGCAATACCACATGGAAGGGCAGCAATAGCAAAGACTGGGGCGTGATTTTCATCAATGGCGCGAGAAGGGCCGCAAAGGCTATGGGTATATGTATTGTGAACACGTAGCCAACCGCTTTGCGTATATTGTCGTAGATGCGCCGCCCGTCGCGGATCGTATTCACGATTGTGGTGAAATTGTCGTCCATAAGTATCAGATCGGCGGCTTCGCGGGACACCTCGGAGCCGCGCTTGCCGCCCATGGCAATGCCTAT
>WREG01000122.1 GCA_009779455.1 Oscillospiraceae bacterium | reverse complement strand
CTGTAACGGTGCGCTGGGCGGTGGGCGCCCTTTGCCCGCCGTATTCCAGAGGGAAACGGTATTGCCGCTCCGCGCTGCAAAAATGCGAAGAGCTTGCGGCCACGGCGTACCGCACCGCACCCGAATCAGCCATAATACCCGCCAGCGCAAGAGAAAGTGAAAAGGTTGAACAGGCGCCGTATATACCCGAAAAAGGGATGTTGAACTCCATCAGGCCGAATGTGGACGCTATGCACTGGTTCAGCAGATCCCCCGCGAACACCATGTCCATATCGTCATTTTTAAGCCCGGATTTCACGATGGCCCGGTTTATGGCGTCTTTCAAAAGCCTGCTCTCGCCCAGCTCAAAATTTTTTTCGCCGATATAATCTTCCTTGTAGGCATAATCAAACTCGGAAAGCAGCGGCCCTTTGCCCTCTTCCGAGCCGACAACCGCCGCCGCGCCTATGATGCGAGGTTTTGACGGCAAATTTATGATATATCTCCCCATGCGTTCTGACAATTTTAACACCTCATCTTGTTGATAGCAATCATCTAAATTTTAATTCATAATGCATAATTCATAATGCATAATTTCGGTCGCGTATAAATTCTAATAGAACCGTTATTTTTTATTCGGGTGATAAGGTTGAAAAAAATCAAAGCTATCTTCTCGACATTTAATTATGCATTATGAATTAAACAAATATAGTATAAACCCAATAAACCAACCCGTAGATAAACGCCGCGAAAGAGCCGTAGGCTATGACGGGACCGGCTATGGTGAAAATTTTCGCCCCCGTGCCTAATATCTTCCCCTCGCTTTGGAATTCGAGGGCGGGGGCGACTACGGCGTTGGCGAAGCCCGTTATAGGCACCAGCGTACCCGCGCCGCCGTGCTTCGCGATTTTATTGTATACACCGATCCCCGTTAAAAACGCGGTGATAAAAATAAGGATCATTGGAACCAGCGATTTTACCCCCTCTTCGGGCAGCGCGGTTTTCTTCAGGAAAAAGCTTATAAATTCGCCGATAAGGCATATGCCCCCTCCGAACAGAAACGCTTTTAAAACGTTTACGGCGGTTTTTGAACCCGGCGACGCCTTTTCGACCATTTTTTCATATTCTTTGTCAGCCATTTTTATGATCCATCCTTTATAAATTTTTGCGAAGCACAAAATTTTCAGTTTGAAAAATAGCTGGGCGCAATTTTTCAAACTTGTCTCCTTTTTAGTGGTCAGTGTTTAGTGAGCAGTTGTCAGAAGCTGTAGGGGCGGGCTTTGTGTCCGCCCGTTAGCGAACCGGCAATAACTATGATCGCATAAAAAATTTAAAACCTTTTATGTAAAAATGCTGACCCCGCGAGGTCAGCATTAGTATATCCATAAAGGTTTTTTTTATTCTGCGTCAAATATTCAATTATTTTGGAAAAATTAATTTTGCTGAATCCTTGTCAATATAAAGCGACCAATCCGGGTGGGTTTTCAGCAGCGTGGCGGGTATTCGGTTCGTCACGGGCTGCGTGAGGGTGTCGCAAACCGCTTTCGCCTTTACCGCGAACGGCACAGCCGATATAATTTTTTCGCATTTCATGATCTGGCGGCAGGACATGGAAACCGCCTGCGCCGGGACGTCTTCAAAAGACGGAAACCAGCCTTCGCCAACCTGCTGGCGGCGGCAGGCTTCGTTAAGGGTGACGGTGATGTAGCAGTCCTCGGTTTCAAAATCGCAGGGCGGGTCGTTGAAGGCTATATGCGCGTTTTCGCCTATGCCGATTATCCCCAGATCGGCGGTTTTTTCGGCCAGTTTACCGCTGATAAATTTGATATTATCCTCTGTGCCGTCCACAAGGTAAAATTCTTTGAGGCCTACATTTGAAATAAACCTCTCTTTAAGGTATTTCCTGAAGCTCGCAGGGTGGCTTTCATCAATGCCTATATATTCGTCCAGATGGAACATTTCGACTTTGCCCCACTCGACGCCCTGTTTTGCCAGCGCTTCAAGGGTCGCGAACTGAGACGCCCCTGTTGATAGAATTATCCGCGCGCCGCCGTTTTTTTTGATGGCGGCGTTTATCGCGGCTTTCGCTTCCCCGGCGGCTTTAGCCCCTAAAATATCAGGGGTTTCACATACTGTTATTTTCATTATAATTAATCCGTTCTATAATATTTATATCTTCGAAATCATCCGATTCAATTACGGGCCTGAAAATAAGGGTGCTGTCTTCCGTACGGCGGATTGTGAAAAACTCGCTCAATTCGTCTTCTTCCTTTTTTTCGGCGTATCCGCTTCCCTCCCCGGGCGTTTCGGGGGGGCCGGCTTCTTCCGCGGGCGGCCGCTTTATATTGCCGGCGGCTGTAAAAATATAGTTTTCATCGGGGTTTTTTACGCGGTTTATAACAATTTCGTCAAAAAAGCTTTCGTCGCCGGCGGTTTTTATCACATTCGGGCCTTTTTTTAATTTTATGTCGCTAAAAATGTAGACCCCCGGTATTCCGGAAACCGGCCTCCTCTTGATTTCCTTATTGTTTGCGGTCAGCGTTATTTTTCGGCAATTCGAATAAACTTTAACGTCGGTTTTATTTTCGGCGCGGTTTTCAAGCCTTCTGCCGGCGATATAATTAAATTTTTTGCCCGACCACTGGGAACGGTAGAAATGAAAAGCGTCTTTTTTGATTTTTCTGTCATAGGTTACAAAACCGCTGTTGCTGACGCCGTACATGCCGCCGCTTTCGTTCCCGGAATCGGCATATTCGAACATCCCGTTTATGATGCTGCCGGATATTATATCGCTTTCGCAAATTGACGGCGAAATGCGCTCATGGAAAAGGGCCTGATATTCTTCGGAGCAGTCATTATGAACGGGGGATGCGCTTTGGTATTTTATTGTCCCCTCAACCGGCGGCGTCGAAACCATGATTTTCTTTTTTAACGGGTCTTGCCTATAATTATTGACCGTATTGATCACATAATCGGCCGGGTCGGCTTCATCGTTTAAAGTAAAGGTGTAGACCATTACATCAGTCACGTAATTGCACTCTTTCGGATAAAGGGCGCCCATAGGCGCAGTGAATACCGTAAGCCTTGATTTGTCTAAGCTTTTAGCCAATCCGTTTAATTCGGAGAGAAACGTGTAAAGTTCTTCGCAATTACAATTTTCGGCTATATTTGAACACAGGCCCCAAAAGCAGACAGAGGGGTGGTTGTAATTCTGTTTGATTATTTCTATCAGCTGCTGTTTTAAATTTTCTTTGGCGGCGTCATTTTCAGGCAGCGCCCCGACAAAAGGGATTTCGGTAAAAACAAGCAGCCCTTCCCTGTCGCATATGTCATAAAAATCACGGCTGTGCTGAAAGCAGGAGGCTTTGACAGCGTTTGCGCCTATTTCCTTGACGCAGCGGATATCCTCGGCAGTCTGGGCCTCGTTTACGGCGAAACCGCAATTTTCCCTGTCCTGCGGCTTTGCAACGGCCTTTATAAATAAATTCTCCCCATTGAAATAAATATTGCCGCCTTTTTCCTCAATGCTTCTGAACCCGAATTTTATATCGGCCTGATCCAGAACAATGTTGTCCCTGAGCAGCCTCGCCCGCAGATGATAAAGGTTGGGGGCCTTTCTGCCGTTCCACAGGTCGGGCTTGCCGACGTCTATGACCGCCGCGGCGTCTTTCGGGTTTACGTTTGCCGAACCCGCCGTGGCGCCGTGGCTGTCGATTACGGTAAAGTTTACAATATCATAGCTGAGCGGGCCGGTTACAAGGGCCTTGATAAAGACCTTGCCGTTCGCATCCGTGAATTTTGTATTGATATAGATGCCGCTCCCGCCGAAATCGTCAAGGGCGAAATGGGATTTTTCAGATATGATAAGGTTCACGTCGCGGTGGATGCCGCCGAAAACGGTGTAATCCGTAAATATGGGATAGACCTCATCATTTTCCGAATTGTCCGACGTAACGGAAATCACGTTGATCTCGCCGAAATTTATAAAATCAGTAATCTCCACCCTGAACGCGGAATAGCCCCCCGCGTGTTTTTTCGCGAATTCGCCGTTGACATAAACCTCCGCCACGCTGTTTACGCCCAGGAACTCCAGGAATATTGAAATATTGTCAAGCCCGTCGGGGACATTTATCTCTTTTTGGTAAACGCATTTTCCCCGGAAATAATCCCTGCCGTCCTGCCCGTCAAAGCTGTTGAACGAATGGGGCAGGTTGACAAGCTCCGCGTTTTCGGGGCGGGAACCGAAATTTTCGGGCAGGGTTTTTGAAAAAAGCCAGCTTTGATTGATATTTACAACCTTTTTCATTAATAAATTAATCGCCTTTCGTATCGTACTGTATTTTATTATTTTAACACGGATTTAATGAAAACGCAAGCTGCAAAAAGTTTGAGTTTCCTCGTTGAAAATTAAAATCAATCACCTGCAAGCACCTCTAAATATCCCCTTAAATCCTGCGCGGATACAGGATTCAAGAATCCTTCCACCTCTCTGTGTTTGATTGTGAAAAATAAATTTTCATAGTGGTTGTCAAGCGCGAACCGGTTATTTTGCGTTTTGTTTTTTATATATTTTTCGTGCAGCCTGTAAAAAACAGCAAGTTCATCGGGCAAGCCTAATATGCCTTTAAAATCGTCCGGGCTGTATCTATACGCGCCGTTCATAATTATAATCCATCCTTATTAAATTTTTGCGCAGGGGAGGGCCGACGCGCAAAGTAAATAGACACGTTGTACCCTCCCTTGATTCACATCCATTTGCCGGGAGGGCACAAGGCCCTCCCCTACAGAGCTTGCGGTTTTTAGAGGCGCTCAATCGTACTTTATTTTATTATTTTAACACGGATTTAATGAAAACGCAAGCCATAAAAAGAAAAGAAAACCGGGCAAGCCCGGTTTTCTTTCGTCGCTTTCAGAAAATAACGATTGCAGAGTAAGTACTTTAGACTCAAAGTGTGTCATCGTCATCGTCGATAACATCGTCATCATCATCACCGTCGCCTTCATAGACGGGTTTGAGCCAGTTCCAGTTGAACTTGGTCGACGCGTCAAAATCGGCGATAGCTGCGAACAACGCCTTGATAAAGTTGATAAGGGCGCTGAAGATAGCCTCGAAATCGAAATCCATTATACCGCACCTCACTTTCATTAGGAAGATAAGCTTTAACATAAAGCAGATTTGAATCCTGCTAAATATTAACACATTTAAAATGAAAAATCAAGATATAAATTAAACATGAACAAAAAGTTAACAAAAAAGACAAACGGACGCAACATTTATAAAAAAACCGCCTGTGAAAAAGGCGGTCTGCTTATTATCCACTATATAATGTATACATAAAAAACAAAATAACTACATATAAATATATTTTGGAAAATATGGCATTATTAAAAAACGGAATAATTATAAAAAATCATTTTAAACCGCTGAACACTTTAAATATTTGATTTAAAAAAGCGAAAAATTGCTGGATATATGCGATGATCTGCTCGAACATGGGTTTTCGACCCCGCTTTCTTAATAATAATACTTTACCTCATTCGTTATAATAACATAATAAATAAAAAATTGCAATAATTATTAAAAATTTAACAAAGAAAACAAAATGTTGTAAACATTCAGCCGAAATAACAGGGCTGCGATTTTACATACCTGACATTTTTTAACCATTCGCAACTTTTAATAACCGCGCCAGGCTCAATTTGCCCTCATACAGCGCCTTGCCGACGACCGCGCCGCAGACGCCCATATTTTTAAGCGACCTTATCTCGTCTTCAAAGGTGACGCCGCCGGAGGCTATAATATCCAGGCCTTTGATTTCCGCCAGCTCACGGTATATTTCAAGGTTCGCGCCGGAGAGCATCCCGTCCTTCGATATATCGGTATATATTGCTGTCGAAACGCCGATGTCCCTTAGTTTTTCGCAAAACCCCACGGAATCGCTGTCCGTTGTCTCAAGCCAGCCGCCAACGGAAACCTTTCCGTTCAGGGCGTCAACGCCGACGGCTATTTTTTCTTTATATTTTTCTACCATCTCAATTAAAAAACCGGGGTTTTTGACGGCGGCCGTGCCTAAAATGACCCTGCCTACGCCTAAATCAAGGTATTTTTTTATCCGTTCCTCATCGCGTATGCCGCCGCCCACCTGAACGAACGCGTCGGTTTTTTCGACTATTTTTTTTACCGTATCGAAATTTGAAAGTGCGCCGTCCT
>WREG01000121.1 GCA_009779455.1 Oscillospiraceae bacterium | reverse complement strand
TACCCGAAGACCGCCTTGGCATGGGGCTGGCAGCGTCCATGGATATAACGCATAATATGCTGCTAAAGTCATACAGGGACGGCAAACCCTTTGTTTTGGACAGGAAACCCGCGAAAACGCTGGCGAAAACCCTTATCGAAAAGCTTGACATAAACACGCCCGGGATTTCAACCCCCGTAAGGCAGCTTTCCGGAGGGAACGTCCAGAAGGTGCTGCTGGGGCGCGAAATCGAGAGCAACCCCCATCTCCTTATAACCGCCTATCCAGTGCGCGGGCTTGACATAAACTCCTCCTATATAATTTACGACCTTTTGAACAGGCAGAAAAAAAACGGCGTCGCAATCCTCTTCATAGGTGAGGATCTCGACGTGCTTTTGGAACTGTGCGACCGCATTATGGTTATATGCGGCGGGGAAGTCATGGGGGCGGTGGACGCTAAATCCGCGAATAAAGAGCAGTTGGGGCTTATGATGCTGGGGGAGAGATTAATTCATGATTCATAATGCAGAATGCAGAAATAATATTTTTAACTTAAATACTTAAATTTTACACATAAACAAATGATAAAACTATTTGCATAGATAAAAGCTACCTGTATCCGGCTCCCTCCGGGAGGGAGCTGTCGCGAATGCGACTGAGGAGTATGCGCGGCTGACCTCTTTATAGTTTCATCAGCGGGGAAGAACTCCCTCAGACCTCCTTCGTCGGCCACCTCCCTCACGGAGGGAGGCTTTAGATATCTTCTACTTTTTAACATTTATAATAACCGAATTTATTTGCATTGTCAATCAAGATTTTTGGCAAATCAAGAAAGGCATAATTCAAATTTTTATATAAAATTATGAATTATGGATTATGAATCATGAATTTAAGCAAGGTCAGGATAGCAAAAAGGCAAACAGAATCAAAAAAACAGCCCATGCTTTTGCGGCTGCTGGCTTTCGCCACGGCAATAGCGGCCGGGGGCTTATTCATATTGGCAATAGGGGAAAACCCCTTTAAGGTATACGCGAAAATAATAACCGGGTCGCTGGGCTCACCGCAAAATATCAGGGCCACAGCCATACAGTTCGTCCCGCTTCTTATAACCTCGCTGAGCCTTACATTGGCGTTCAAAATGAAGTTCTGGAACATCGGCGCAAACGGGCAGATACTCGTGGGCGGCGTTTTCGCCTCTTTTTTCGCTATTTATTGCTACGGCATCCCCCATGTCCCCCTTATTATTATAATGTTTGCGGCGGGGGCGCTGGGCGGGGGGCTTTACGCGCTAATACCCGCGATATTCAAGGTGAAATTCGGCGCGAATGAAGTTCTTTTGACCCTTATGATGAATTATATCGCCTTTTATTTCATATCGTACCTGCAGACCGGCCCGTGGACCAGCGGCGGGCATAACTCGATAGCGCAATTTAACGCAAACACAAGGCTGAACGCTTTGGGCGGCGTGCATGTAGGCTGGGTTTTCGCGGTTCTGCTGGTTTTCATCATATATTTCTACCTAAATGGGACCAAACAGGGGTATGAGATAAGCGTGGTGGGCGAAAGCCGCGCCACGGCGGAATACGCCGGGATAAGCGTCAGCCGCGTGGTGCTGCGGACTATGTTTTTAAGCGGGGCGCTGTGCGGCGCGGCCGGGATGATACAGGTAACGGGGGTCGGATTCACCCTTTCCCCCAACACGGCGGGGGACGTGGGGTTCACGGCGATAACGGTGGCGTGGCTCGGGCAGCTCAACCCCTTCGCCATATCGCTCATAACCGCCCTGTTCAGCATATTGAGGCGGGGCAGCACCTCACTCCAGGCGGCCATGAAGCTGTCGCCCTATATAGCGGACGTTCTGCAGAGCATAGTGCTGTTTACATTCCTTACGTTTGAGTTTTTTATAAGGTATTCGGTTGTTTTTAATAAACAATCGCGAAAACCAAGAACAATTTCGTAGGGGCGGATTCCATATCCGCCCGACGGATGGGTTTAATAAAAATCATGGGCGGATATTGAATCCGCCCCTACAATGAGGGTATACATCATGGGTTTCATAAAATTTCTGATAGCCTCCGTAAACTACTCCGCGCCGCTGATGTTCGGCACATCGGGCGAAATCCTCAGCGAAAAAGCGGGGAACCTGAATTTGGGCGTCGAGGGCATGATGTGGATCGGCGCTTTTGCCGGGTTTTACGCCGCGCTCAAAACCGACAGCCTTATATTGGCTGTTTTCGCCTCTTTTTTAAGCGCCGCGCTTCTGGCGTTTGTTTACGCCTTTCTGACCGTCACCCTTCGGGCCAACCAGAACGTAACGGGGCTTACGCTGACCGCTTTCGGCATCGGCCTCTCGCGGGTTTTGGGGGACAAAATGGTGAGGAGCGCGGGCGGCTCGACTTACCTCTCTGAACGCCTTGACAAAGCCGCCGGGTCGCTTGATATCCCGCTTTTGGGCAAAATCCCGTTTATCGGGGAGCTGTTTTTCAATTATAATATAATGATATATTTCGGCATTTTTATATGTATTATAATGTCGCTGTATTTGAACCGCACACGCCTCGGGCTTAACCTGCGGGCCGCAGGCGAAAACCCCGCCGCGGCGGACGCTTCGGGCATAAACGTAACCTTGGTGAAATACGCCAGCATACTTGTCGGCGGCGGCATATGCGGCATAGGCGGCGCGTATATGTCAATAATCACGGGCAACGGCCTGTGGCAGTCGGGCGGCATTGTGAACGGCTTCGGCTGGATTTCTGTGGCCCTTGTGATCTTCGTTAGCTGGAAGCCCGCAATGGCTGCCGCGGGGGCTATAGTTTTCGGCGCGTTTTCGGCCCTTCAGTTCTATAAATTCATAGAAATCCCGACGGCTATATACCAGATGCTGCCGTTTCTGCTTACGGCGGCGGTGCTTGTCGCGTCTTCGGCAAGAAAATCCTCCCGCAGCGCGCAGCCGGCGGCTTTGGGTGTCAATTATTTCAGGGAAGACAGATAAATGTTGTGCCGGTATTGCAGAAATATGAATTATTGCAACTTTTATTAATATTTTGTTGACATTTTTTTCATTGTATGCTAACATAAAAAAGATTTTATTTGCTAAAATTATATTTATTTAAAAGCAATCATTTAGAAAAATTTTGTGAAAACATGAAAAATGCATAAAAGTTTTTATAAAATTCTGACTATATTTAACATAAAAACATATATTAAAGGAGATGCGTTACATTGAAAAAAAGCAGAAAAACCAAAAGCATTGTACTCTTTTTTGCCATCGCGCTTTGCGCCGCGATCATGATCCCCGTTTTGACGGGCCTTCTGACCGCAAGCGCGGCGGACGCTCAGATTGCGTCGGGCAACGGCTTCACTATTTTATTGAAGTCGGACGGCACCGTTTGGGCTATGGGCGACAACAGCCGGGGGCAGCTCGGCGTAGACAGCGCCTTGTTCCCTAACAGCCCATTCCCCATGCAGATTCAGGGGCTGGCGGATATCGCAAAGATAGAGGTCGGCGAGGGCTATTGCCTCGCGCTTGACTCGGCCGGCAACCTTTACGCCTGGGGCGACAATACATACGGCCAGCTCAATACGGGTACGGCCGGGGGCTTCCGCTTCACGCCCGCTGTAGCCTATGCCTCCCCTGTGAGGCAGATGGCGGCCGGCGGCGGCCATGTCATTGTACAGACAACAGGCGGCCAGGTTTACGCCTGGGGGCGCAATAATCAAGGGCAGGTCGGAAATGGCAACACCACCAGCCCCATTAACACCCCTTACCAATTGACAGCCTTAAATAACGCGGCGCAGATAGGGGCGGGCGTTGACCATTCCATAGCATTGGTAGGCAGCACCGTATACGGCTGGGGCAGCAACAACGACAAACAGCTGGGTACGGGCAACGCTGGTGTAACACTGACTCCTACGTCAATAAACAGCAACAGGCTTCCCGGCGGCTTCGGCGCTGTCGTGGCCATAGCTGCGGGCGATTACCATACCGTTTTGCTGGATAGCAACGGGCGTGTCGCCATAGCCACAAATGACGCGAACCCCATGCTGGGCAGCCTTCTCGGCGGCGGCGCTATGGGCAACCCGGCGGGCTACGCCCAGGTTCCGGGGCTTGCGAACATAGTTGAGATTGCCACCGGCCCCGGCAACGGCGCCCATTTCGGCTTTACCCTCGCCAGGGACTCGTCAGGCAATGTCTACGCTTGGGGCGGCCCTTACGGCAATACTGTGGGGGCGCCTATATTGACCGGCGTGAAATCCCTTGCAGTAGGCTTTGACGGCAATGTAACGATAATAGATAATAACGGCTACCTCTGCGACGGCAGCGGCAACCCGATACTGGGGCCCGACGGCAGGCCCATCAATACCGATCCGTTGAACTGCCCCGGCCCTCACGGCTACGTTTATTTCAAAGGGTCGGGATATGACTGCGAAGCCGGGGGCTGGAAAGTTTATGAATGCCCCTCGTGCCATGACACCATATATGAGTTTTTAGCGCCGACGGGCCATAGCTGGGGCGGCTGGGAAACGATTGAAGAACCGGACGGCTGCGCGGACGGCTATGAGGAAAGGGAATGCCTGAATTGCGGATTGGCAGAGCAAAATACGCTGTTTGGCGACGGGACGCATAATTATTCTTCCTCGTGGGCGCTTGTCACCCCTCCGACCTGCTCCACTTTCGGCATTGAGAAAAATGTATGCGACGTTTGCGGACAGGATGCTTTCAGGGAAAGCGCGCTGCCGAAAGACGCCGGCAACCACATCGGCGAGGGCGAGAAGGACGGGGCGGTATTGTCCGTATCCACCTGCAAGACCCCCGGCTCGAAAGAGATATTGTGCGCGGGCTGTGACGCGTGGCTCAGGAATGAAGCTCTGGCGCTTGACTCGGCCAACCATATCGGCGAGGGCGAAAAAGACGGAACCGTATTGGCCGTTTCCACCTGCAAGACCCCCGGGGCAAAAGAAGTATTATGCGCGGGCTGCGACGCGTTCCTTCGGTATGACGCTTTGGCGCTTGACCCGCTGAACCATACTGATGAGGGTGAGAAGGACGGGGCGGTATTGTCCGTATCCACCTGCACGACCCCCGGCTCGAAAGAGATATTGTGCGTAGGCTGTGACGCATTGCTCCGCACGGAAACCTTAGGCCTCGACCCGGATAATCACACAGGAACCACCACCGATGTTATCGTGACAACAGCGACCTGCGTAACGGATTCGGGGACGAAGAATACAGTCTGCGATGACTGCGGAGCCGTGCTTAATACCTTTAATTATACCGACCCGGCTAATCATACAGGCAACACCACCGACGTTATCGTGACCGTGGCGACCTGCGTAACGGATTCAGGGACGAAGAATACCGTCTGCGACGACTGCGGCGTTGTTCTGAACACCTTCAATTACACCGACCCGTCCAACCACACAGGCAACACCACCGACGTTATCGTGACCGTGGCGACCTGCGTTACGGATTCGGGGACGAAGAATACCGTCTGCGATGACTGCGGCGTTGTTCTGAACACTTTCAATTACACCGATCCGTCCAACCACACAGGCAACACCACCGATGTTATCGTGACCGTGGCGACCTGCGTTACGGATTCGGGTACTAAAAATACCGTCTGCGACGACTGCGGCGTTGTTCTGAACACCTTCAATTATACCGACCCGTCCAACCACACAGGCAACACCACCGACGTTATTGTGACAGCGGCGACATGCGTAACGGATTCGGGGACGAAGAATACCGTCTGCGACGACTGCGGCGTTGTTCTGAATACCTTCAATTACACCGACCCGGCCAACCATACAGGCAACACCACCGACTATGTGACGACAGTAGCAACCTGTATTGTCGATTCGGGAACGAAAGAGACGAAATGCGACGACTGCGGCGTTGTTCTGAACACCTTTAATTACACTGACCCGGCCAACCACACAGGCAACACCACCGACGTTATCGTGACAACAGCGACCTGCGTAACGGATTCGGGGACGAAGAATACCGTCTGCGACGACTGCGGCGTTGTTCTGAACACCTTCAATTACACAGACCTGGCCAACCATACAGGCACAACTACCGACGTTATTGTGACAACGGCAACCTGTATTACGAATTCGGGGACGAAGAATACCGTCTGCGACGATTGCGGAGTTGTGCTGAACACCTTTAATTACACCGACCCGGCCAACCATACAGGCACAACCACCGACGTTATTGTGACAAC
>WREG01000120.1 GCA_009779455.1 Oscillospiraceae bacterium | reverse complement strand
CCTGTCTGAACGGTATCGTAATCGCAGAAAGCGCTTTGGCTTGAGGTTCAATCTTATCGCCGGAATCTGTAATTTTGATATGTCAATTTAGTTTCGCAAGAAGTCTAATAAAGATAAATCCAAATGGGTCAGAAGCGAAAATGTACACGAAGCTATAATTGATCAGAATACCTTTAATAAAGTAAAAGTAATGATGAAAGAACGGACAAAGGTTTGTAAGAAAACAAGGCATATTCATAAATTTTCGGGTAAAGTGTTTTGCTCAAAGTGCAATCATTATTTGAAAAGGAATTGTACTGAAAAACATGAATATCTTGTCTGTACTTCCAATCGTGACGGATACAAAAATTGTGAAAATAAGCTGGCAATGAGATATGATGTTTTAGAGGATATTGTCTTAAATGCAATTAACGATAAAATAGATAAGTATTATAACGAGGCAATATTAAATGAAGCTAGCAATATTTATAAAGTCAATTATAAATATGATGATAAAATCAAGGCCTTAAATAAACAAAAATGCGAATTAGAAAAAAAGTTAGAAAAAACAAAGTTTTATCTAAAAAGCCTATATGAAGATAAAGTCAGCGGTCTGATTACAAGCGAGCAGTTTAAGGAATTGATTAACGATTATCAAAAATCGGATGATAAATTCCGGGAACAATTAAAAGCCATAGCGATTGAAATTGATTATTATAAAACAAAAGAAACCACTCTTAAAAATGAAAAAGAAATGCTATCGAAATATCGAAATTTAAAAGAACTGAATCGAATTATAATTGATGAATTTATCGAAAGTATTCATATTGGGGCTTTCAACCCATCAACGAATAGCAGAGATATTAAAATTAAATGGAATTTAGAATTATAATATTGTGGGTATAGAGTATTCAACCAACTGGTTGAACTCTATAAACCCACAAGGGTAATAATTATTTGACTTTATAACCAGTAACGCAAAATAACGCTAAAGTACAGATTTATTTCGTAACTTGCCCTTCCATTATGAAATGAAAGTGTTATAATCGGTACAGTAGCAAAAATTCTCGAAACAGGAGAACTCGTTCAATGACGGGTTCTTTTGTTTTGGGAGCAGGGGGGATCAGAATGTTTTGTTATTTAAAAATTCCATGACGGACTTGACACATAAAGATCATATTCGCCAAATGCGGACAAAATGCAACAAAAGAATTAGGGTATGATTTTGTCCAGAGGGAGGCTTATGTGAAAACGCAAAAATGCAAATAGACTAAAATATAACTTTAAATAATGAATGAAAAGAGGAAGATTAGAAATGAAAATGGCGATAACGCAAAATTTAAATAATTTTAATTTTAGAGAAACAAAGAAGAATATAAGCAATTATTTTATGGATATAGAAAAAATAAAATGGGAACAGGCAAGGTTAAGTGTTCAAAAAGGCTTAGTAGCTAAACATGAGGTTGCGCCACAAGATAAAAAGGGCCCGTATATTTCTATCGGGAAAGACGAATTTAATTTATTGGCCAAAGCCGAAAAAAGCGAAGAACTGAAAAATCATTTATCGGGCTATTACTGGGCTAAAACTATTCTGACCGAACAAGAGCAATTATACATAACAGAATATTTTATTAACGGCAAATATGAAGATGAGGTAGTAGGTATATTAGGGCTTGACAGCAGCGAAAGTAACGAATTTAGAAAGCTGAAACGCCGTGCTATATATAAGTTTGCTTATGTTTTAAATTTAGTAGTATAAAAATGGATAGGGGGAAAAAGAAAAATGAACAGAAAAAAATTAGCGAATGAATTAACTGATTTTCGCCTTGAATATGGGATATTTAATATATCATGCGATTCAAAAGAAATTAAGAAAAGAATCGAGGAACTTTTTATAGACCAAGTGTTTGTCGAGGATCTTATTAATATGATGATATTAAAATCAAAATTTCAGAAAGATAAAGATATAGATATTGACAAGCTGATGGAACTGCTTTTGGAACTCGAAAAGCTGAGATTAGAATTAGAGTATAAAACTAAAGGAAGCAGAAGCCTACAATGTTAAGCATTATAAAAGATGTAAGCGATTTTGAATTAAAAAGTGAACTGTGGAGCGGGGCGTTAGATACGCTTGATACAATTACCGAAAATGAAAAGATACAAGATTTAATGTCCTTATTAGAGGAAATGTACCCGGAGCCAGTAAACATCACGACCTTAAATGACTTGCTGTGGTTTGATGATGATTTCATTTTTGAACAGATAAATATAAAAGCTGATGAAGAAGATTGTATTTGCACAAATAAATTGTAAAGCCTTGAAACGTAATAGAATCAAGGCTTTTTTATGGGGTGTGGTTTTTCTGCGAAATTACTAATCCTATCTGTATCCCCTAAATCCTGCCCCTCAGCTAACGGTGATGCCGTCCACCGCGACCCACGGGATGACCCCGCTGCCGTCGCAGACGGTTTCTTCCGATACATCCGATATATTTTTCAGCATATCGGCCAGGTTGCCGCTTATCATGGTTTCGCTAAGGGCCGAAGCCACCCTGCCGTCCTCAATCAGAAAGCTGTTTTTCGCCACGCCGGAAAAATCGCCGTTTATCGCCGGGGAACCGCCCGAGAAACGGCACACCAGTATGCCTTTATCTATTTCTTTTATGATATCGCCGAGCTTTTTCGTCCCGTTCCCGACCACAAAGCAGCCGCTGGAGTTTTTAGACCTGTCCATGCCCGTTTTTTTAGCGGCGTATTCGCTCAGGCTGAAGGATTTAAGATATCCGTCCCGTATTATATCATAATTTTCGCTGATATAGCCGTCGTCCGTGACCCGTTCGCCGCCGACTATCCTTTCGTCGAGGGGCGCGGCTGTAACGGTAAGGCTGCCTGACGCGACTTTTGTGCCCAGCGAGAAATACCACGGGCTTGTTTTGTCTATTATTGTCACGTCGTTTATAAAGTTGCCGAAAGCGGAGCCTAAAAGGTCGCTGAAGCAAATCGGGGCGAAAACGGCCCTGCCCACAAATTTTTCATCCAGGGATATGGGGTCAAGCTCCTTTTCGCACTGCTCGAAAAGCGTCCTCTGCATACCCAAATCAATTATTTTTTTGTCAAGCCCCATAAACGACACGTCGCACATATTGAAGGATGTGGTTTTTTCGCCCTCATGCGCCGAAAACATCGCGGAAACCGAATAGCTCCCGTGGTTGTGGCCGTATTCCACCCCGTTTGTGTTCGCCGTAAAGCTTTCGCAATATGTGTAGTCGGCGACGACCTGCTCAAGATGGATTTTCGGGTAATCGGCCTTTATATCGCCTATATATTCCATCATCCTGTCGAAAAACCTATCCCTGTCAGGCTCGCTTATACCCGTGACAAAGTCCCTGTTCTCGGTGAATTCCGCAATGGAAACGGCATCATCCTCAACCGACGCGAGGGCGGCCTCGACGCATTCCTTAGCCGCCTGCTCCAATGAAGCCTTATCCGTCTTATTGATGCCGATAACGCCCTTTTTGCTGTCTTTCAAGGCCTTTAGGGCGATTTTGTCGTCAAAGAGGGAACGCATAAGGCTGATTTCGCCGTTGTCTATGTTGATTTCATCCGAAACGCCCTTGGTAATGACGCATTGGGCATGATCCGCCCCGGCGGTTTTCAGTTCGTTCAGCGCGATTTGCGTGATTTTTTTTATATTTTCCATGTATATACCATTCCGTTCTAAATAATATAAAAGATTGCGAAATATTCGACCAAACCGCTTTTATATTACGGGCGATTAATAATCGCCCCTACAAGTTCGCAACCCCAACCTTATATCCTAACCTCTCATCGTCCCCCGATATTCACCCTGCATTTAATCGCCGGGCCGCCCATCGCCACGGGCATCAGCTGCTTTTTGCCGCAGTAGCCTGATGTGTCCCAGTGCATTTCGTCCGACAGCATATCCACGGTCTTCAGCATCTCGAAGGCTACGCCTGATATTGTGGTGTCGCGCAGGGCGCGCCCCAGCTTGCCGTTTTTTATCTCGTATCCCATAGTCACGCCGAACATGAATTCCCCCGTGGTGTCCGCCTGGCCGTTTTGGGTGTTTACGAGGTAATAGCCGTCGTCTATCGAGGCTATCATATCCGAAAGCTTTGACTTGCCGGGCAGAATGGCGGTGTTCCGCATCCTTATAAGGGGTTCGTCCGAAAATTCATGCGCCCGCGCGTTGCCCTGCGGCTCCATGCCGTAATGGGCGGCGCTTTCCCTGTTGTTCATGTATCCGACCAAAACGCCGTCCTTTATAATCTCCGCGTCTTTGCAGGCCGTGCCTTCATCGTCCACGTAAAGGGGGAGGGGGGCTTCGGCCCCCAGCGCGGCATTTGCGAAATCCGTGAGGCTTACCATGTCGGACGCGACCTTTTTGTTTAGGTTGTGGGAAGCGACGGAACCCGCCATCACAAGGTCGGCCTCTACGGTGTGGCCCACCGCTTCATGGGCTAAAATCCCCGCGAGGGAACTGTCTAAAATGCAGTCGCATATTCCCGCTTCGGGGAAAATGCCCTCTGTTTTTTTCATGACTTCCTCATAAAGCTTATCTATATCCTCATAACACGAGGCAGGGTCGGTGTAATAGTCGGTAAAATACCCCGCGCCGCCGTTTACGACCTTGAACAGCTCAATGGCGTCCCCGTCTTTGTCCTCAGCGGTCATAACAGCGTAAACATAGGCCCGCGGCATTATGGCGTGCGAGATACTGCCCGTGCTGACATATAACAGCTTTTCCATGCTGTCCGAGCGGCAGATGACGGCGCGGCTTTTAAGGGCAGGGTATTTGTTTTTGATATATTCGTCAAGCTCTTTCGCGAAATCTATATATTCCTTCTGCGGCACGTCCAAAAAATCCCTGCCGGCAGTTTTTTCCGCCGGTATGCCGTTTATCAAAGGCGGCTTGCCCTTCCCCGCCTTCCTGTCAAGGAAATCCGCGTTGCTTTTCGCTTTTTCAAGCACGGCTTTTATATGTTCGCCGTCGTATTCGCCGTTTGCCGCGAAACCCCATACGCCGTTTTTATATACCCGGGCGGAAACCCCGCTTTTTTCGGATTTTACGTTGCTTATCAGATTGCCCGAAAGCATGGAAACCCCGCGCTTGGTGTTGACCTGCGCCCGCAGCTCCGTATAGTCGACTGTCCCGTCAATATGCTTTTTTATTATATCCTGAAGCATTAAAATTATCTTCCTTTCATTAAGCATCTCTCAATTAGAATAACGGCTCTGCCGTTATTCTTCAACCGGCGCTTTCGGCGCCGCCGTCGGCTTGGGTTCCCCGTTTATATATTCCCAAAAATTTATAAAAATATCCGCGCCCTGTTCCAAAACCGTACCCTCCGCAGGGATGGTGTCTATTATCGCGCCGCCGATATTAGAGCCGTCGTTCACTTTTTCTGCCGGTATGCAGTAAAGCCCCAAAGCTGTAAGCGCTTCCGCCGCCTCGTTATAATCATGCCCCGCAAGTGGTGGGACTATAACCTTGGGAAGTCCGCTGCTCACCGTCAGTATGATCTTCGTGCCTTTGCTGACAATGTCGTTGGGGGCTATATCCTGTTCTATTATAATTCCTTTCGGAAATTCGACGCTGCTTTGTTCCTTGAACTCGATATCAAATTTCCCCATAAGCACGGCGTCGTTTTTGACATCCTGATCATTCCTGCCGATAAACAAAGGGACGACGGGAAACGCGTCATTTGCCGTCGTTTCGGCGGCGGCCGTCGTTATATGAGGTGCGGTCGTAGGCGTGGGGTTTATAATACCGCCGTTTTGCGTATAAAACATAAAAACGCCCAAACCCGCGAAAGCGAGAAAAATGCCTAAAATAATACCGAGAATGAGCTTTTTGCCCCCGCCGCCGGAGCTTCTTTTCCCGTTGTCATCCTCATCATCATATTCCCGGTCGTCCCGGGCATCGTATATATTGTCCTCAGCCTGTTTTTTCGGGGGCGCGTTTACAACCGCCGTATTGCGGTCCTGATAATTTTCAACAAAAGACGGCGACGCCGATAGTTCCGCTCTTAGCTGTTCCGCCGTCCTTGTCCTGTCCACGGGCATTATCTGGAGGGCGTTTATAAGCGCGTCTATAACATAGGCGGGCAGTTTTTCCGCGACGCGGGCGGGTATCATAAGCCTGTCGTTGTTCCGCCTGTCGGGGGAGGACATGGGTATCGTTCCCGCCAGAACGCGGTACAAAACCGCGGCGAAAGCGTATATATCCGTCCAGG
>WREG01000119.1 GCA_009779455.1 Oscillospiraceae bacterium | reverse complement strand
GAATGGTATGAAAAAAATGGCGGAATAAAATATATTCAATTAAATAAAGGATGTAAAGTTTGAAAAATTACGCCGCGTTTGCAAAGCGCTGCTATTCTTTCAAACTGCAAATTTTGTGCTTCGCAAAAATTTATAAAGGATGGATTATAAAAATGGACTACAAATTAATTTTCGCCGTTTTGTTAACAGCACATTTTTTAGCCGATTTTTATTTCCAATCCGACAAAATGGCGAAATACAAGGATGAGGACATAAAAACAATGCTTTGCCATGGCGCTGTTTATTTTGCTGCGGCCATTGCGCCTTTTGCCTTGTTTTTCAACATGAAAAACGGATGGCCATACATCTTTACTGTTCCGATATTACATTTTATTGTCGATCTAGTTAAAAGCAAAATACAGCAATACATAAAAAGCAAAACAATTTTATTGTTCGCGGATCAGGCATTTCACATGATGACAATCTTATTGGCTGCATATTTTTGTGCAACTAATGCCAATGTTGCATTTTCCAAGCCCGGAGATTATATTGATAAACTATACACAGGTTTGAATGTCGGCTTGCCCGGAGAACAGCTGTTGCGGCTTGCCTGCCTGTTTATTTTCCTAGGCAGGCCGGTAAATGTAATAACGCAAAAAATTTACAATAAAAAAAACAATACGGAATCGAACGACTTAAAAGCGGGGCGCAAAATAGGCCTGTTGGAAAGATATTTGACCGTTATCCTTATTTTGTCGGCTCAATACGGGACAATCGGCTTTGTGATAGCGGCGAAAACAGCGACACGGTATGATAAAATATCAAAAAACAAAGAATTCGCCGAGCAATACATCATCGGGACGATGATCAGTCTGCTGGCCGCCATCGCCGGGGCGGCTCTGTATTTGCATATACCCTAACAGAAATTAAAAATAGAATTTTAAGGAGAAATCATGTCTTACATCAAAATCAACCCCAAAAGCAACCTGCTGGAGCAGGCCAAGTACAAATACGAGTTGCAGGAGGTCGAAAGCCCGGAGCTGTTCCGCAGTATCTATCCCTATACGGAGCCGCCGAAAACGGCTTTCAATTATCGGCGCGTGCCTATGAACATGCCGGAGAGGGTTTACATAACCGACACCACCTTCCGCGACGGCCAGCAGTCCCGCACGCCTTATACGGCGGGGCAGATAGCCGATATTTACGCGCTTTTGCACAAACTGGGCGGCGAAAACGGGATAATAAGGCAGTGCGAATTTTTCGCATATTCGCAAAAGGACAGGGAAGCCATCGAAAAGTGCATGGAACTGGGCTTCGAATTCCCGGAAATAACAACATGGATACGCGCCGTCAAGGAGGATTTCCTGCTCGTCCGCGACCTCGGCGTAAAAGAGACGGGCATATTGCTCAGTTGTTCCGATTACCATATATTCAGCAAGATGGGGCTTGACAGGAAAAAGGCTTTGGAAAAATATACGGCCATTGTAAAAGAAGCCCTGAACGCCGGGTTGCGTCCCAGATGCCATTTTGAGGACATAACCCGCGCCGATTTTTACGGCTTTGTGATACCGTTGGCGCGGGCTTTGAAAGCGCTGTCCGACGAAAGCGGTATGCCTGTAAAAATAAGGGCCTGCGACACTATGGGCTACGGAGTGCCTTATCCCGGCGCGGCCCTGCCGCGGAGCGTTCCGGGTACGGTCTACGGCTTGCAGCATTACGCGGGTTTTGAAAGCGAAATGATCGAATGGCACGGGCACAACGATTTCTACAAGGGCGTCGTCAACGCCTCCACCGCGTGGCTTTACGGCGCGGGCGCGGTCAATTGCTCGCTTCTCGGGATAGGGGAGCGGACGGGCAACGTCCCGCTGGAGGCTATGGTGTTCGAATACGCGTCGCTGAAGGGTACGCTCGACGGCATGGACACGAAAGCCATAACCGAACTCGCGGAATATATGTCGAATGAGACGGCTTACGAAATCCCGCCCATGACGCCGTTTGTCGGCAAAAATTTCAACGTCACCCGTGCCGGAATACACGCAGACGGATTGCTCAAGGATCAGGAAATATACAATATTTTCGATTCCGAGAAAATACTGGGCCGTGCCCCTGCCGTGGTTGTCAGTGATGTGTCCGGCTTGGCGGGGATAGCTTTTTGGATTAACGGCTATTACAAGTTGACAGGTGATAGAAGCCGAAATGAACCCCTTCCGGAAAGAATAAAACAGATTGTTAAATCAAAGGGGCTCATTGACAAAAAAGACCCGCTTGTGGCGCGGGTCAAAGAATGGGTTGATGGGCAGTATGCGGCGGGGAGGCAGACGGTTATCAGCGATGAGGAATTGGATGGGCTGATAACATCATTTAATATTTAAGTCGGGCAGGATTTGCCCCCCAAAATCACATTAAACGCATGAATGAATAAAAAAACCTTGATTTTATATAATGGATGTGCTATTATTATTGACAACAACCGAATACAGTCTTCAGGGCAGGGTGAAATTCCCGACCGGCGGTCATAGTCCGCGAGCAAAATCAATTTTATTGATTTGTTGAATCGGTGCGCGTCAATTCCGATATGAAAATTGGCATTATTCCGATACCGACAGTTACAGTCCGGATGAGAGAAGATGTTTAAAACAGTTGAACGCTGATATTTATTTATCGCGCCTGTGTTAAAAAACAACGCCTGAAGATGATTCCGGCGTTATTTTATTTAAAAAGGCGGTTATTTTAATGAAAAACAACATGGAAAACCTTATTAAGCTGGCGTCCTGCGGAATGCTTGCCGCAATGTCCGTGGTATTGATGGTGTTCGTGCGGTTCCCGCTGATACCGACAGCCAATTTTTTGACATATGACATGGGCGATATCCCGATATTGATAGGCGCCGTCCTTTTCGGGCCCTTATACGGGCTCGCCATGCTTTTTGCCGCGTGTTTTATTGAGGTTTTCACGGTCAGCGACACGGGCGCCATAGGCTTTGTAATGCATTTTTTCGCGTCGGGGATATTCATTCTGACCGCCGGGCTCATAAGGAAAAAGATGAAATCCAAAGTCTCGATTATAACGGGGTTATTGGCGGGTACCGTCTTAATGGTATTGTTTATGATCCCCTGGAACCTTATAATAACGCCGAGATTTTTAGGCGTGCCGGCAGAAGCCGTGAAACAGATGCTCGTCCCGGCCATTATCCCGTTCAACCTGCTGAAAGGCATAATAAATTCGGCGGTAACGGCGGCGCTGTTTTTCCCTTTGATGAAGATATTGAAAAACCTGAAAATTTTGGACCGCTAGCCTGAATTTTTAGCGTCAAACGGTATATCAGTGTTTTTTTGCTTTCGAATCAAAGGCTTTTAGATTAAAATCCCGCGGGCTTTGTTTATACACAATCCAGCCGCCGAAATTCATGGGCGCAAAAAATATTTTCGCCCTTTCAATTTTGCCGAGAAATTCGCTTTTGCCCGGTTTTACGTCAGAACAGCTGAAAACCCTTATGCTTTCGGCCTGTTCTCCCGGCGCGAATTTTCCGTCAAGGGGCATTGCCACCGTTTTGCGGCCTCCGGGCAGGAGATCGAAGTAATTGTCGGAGAAGGGCAGGGGGGACAACAGGCTTTCGATTCGCACAAGCCGCGCGAAACTGTCCGTTTCCACGGTTATTTCAAGTTTTTCATTATTTATGCATATTTCATGTTTTAAGTTCGCTTTCGGCAGGTTCAGCTCCTTTTCTTTATAGAAAAGAGCGGTTTTTTCGGAGATTATTTCGCCGTTTTGTATTAATTGCGCTATGATCCCCGTTCTTTTCAAATCGAATCCCCGCACAAATTTTTCCATCTCGAACACATAGGCCGCTTTGTTTTTAACGGGGGCTATTTTAAGCCAAAAACCGTCCTCTTTCAAAACGCCTTTTTCAAAATCGAATATTTTATATTCAACCCGCGCTTTCTGCTCTTTGTCCGTGTCGTTTAAAACGAATATTTTAGTTTTGTACCTGCCGTCTTGAATTGAGACCGAAAGGGGCGCGTTGAAACGGCGGGCGGCGTATTGCAGGGCTTTGTAATTGCCGTAGTAATCCATCCCCGCCCAGGAGCAGACGGGCCAGCAGTCGTTCATCTGCCAGTACATTGAGCCGTTGCAGCGGCCTTTGTTCCTCCGCCAATGCTCCGTGGCGTCGCTGACGCATTCCATCTGGGCAATTTGGGAAAGGTAGATGAAATCCTCGAAATTTTCGGGCAGGAGGAACCGCGGCGCTATATAATAGACCATTTTCCTGTTGCCGCTCCAGCATTTTTGATGTGCGGTGAAAACCTCGCTGTCAAGGCTGTAGTCCCCCGGTTCCGCGAAGCGCTCTATCGTTTTTATGTCGGGCAGGGATTCAAAGCCGAACTCGCTGCAAAAGCGCGTGAAGCGCTTCCTGTAATAATCCATGGGCTGAAGCCCGTGCCACACGGCCCAGAGGTGGGTGTCGCCCACGTTGTCCTTGCCCACGCCCTTGTTGTGCGCCATGCCGCAGGGGGAGCCGGGGATATACGGGGTCGCGCCGTCATATTTCCTTATTTCGGGTTCAAGAATGCCGTAGAAGAATTTTTCCGTCCATTTAACATATTTGATATTGAATTTCCAAAGCGTGGACATGGCCTCTATCTCGTTGTTGCCGCACCATATTGCAAGACAGGCGTGGTGGCGGAGCCTTTTCACGTTGTATTCGATTTCGCGCTTTACGTTCTCCAAAAAGCCGCCGTCAAAGAAGGGGTAAGGCTGGCAGGCGAACCCGAAATCCTGCCAGAGGAGTATGCCGCGCCTGTCGCATTCCTCATACATTTCATCGCTCTCGTAGTAGCCGCCGCCCCATATCCGCAGCATATTCATATTTGAAAACCGCGCCGCGTCAAGGGCATATTTCAATTTTTCGGAATCAAAGCGGGTTATAAAGGAATCTGCGGGTATCCAGTTCGCGCCTTTTATGAACATCGGGACGCCGTTTAAAACAAATTGGAAATTGCTGCCGTATTCGTCCCTTCCGCGGTTCAGCTCGATTGTCCGCAGCCCGATTTTTTTCGTATTTTCGTCTATAAGCCCGTTTTTATCTGAAATACGGGCGTTTACGGCATAAAGGGGCTGCTCGTCCTTTTCAGATAATTCCGCCGTCCACCAAAGCTCCGGGTTTTCAACAAGGAAGGAGCATTCCGGCCCGTTTTTTTGCTCTGTAACGGCTCCGTCCGGGCCTGCCAGCGAAATAATGCAATCTATATCGGAATCGTTAAAAGTTTCAATATCAGCGCAGACCCTGACCATGACCTTGCCGTTTTCATGGCTTTGGCTTATTTGCACGTCATCTATTTTCGCCGTTTTTATGAATTCAAGGTATATGTCCCGCGTGATGCCGCTGGGCGGCAGGACGGGGCCCCAGTCCCAGCCGAAATGGCATTGGGGCTTCCTTATGTGGGTTATGCCGCTCTGGCCGTTCATGTTTTTCGGGGTTTTTTCAAGGGCGTATTTTTCTTTTACGTAATTCACGGGCGAGCGGAAAACTATCCTTACCGTATTTTCGCCCGAATCAAGGACGCTTTTTACGTCGAAGCTGTATTTTGCATGGCAGTTTTCGCCGCGGCCCACAGGTTTTTCGTTTATAAAAACCTCGCAGATTGTGTCGAGCATATCGCAGCTTAAAAGGATTTTGTCGCAACAAAGCTCGTCCTCCGAAACGTCAAAAACGCGGCTGTATTCCCAGTCCGCAAGGGCCACCCAATAAACGTCTTTTTCGTTTGTGCCGTAAAAAGGGTCGGGTATCATATCAAGAGCCAAAAGGTCGAGATAATGGCAGCCCGGCACATTCGCGGGCAGCCAATCCCCGTCATTGACATTTTTAAATTCCCATTCGCCGTTAAGCAGCTTTTTCATAATAACCTCCTATATCCTAAATCCTGTCAAGGTATTCTTCCATTTCGATGCGGTCCCTGATTTCAAGCCCGCGCTCCCCGGCGAGGGATTCCAGATGGTGGGTAAATTCATGAAGGAGCGTGTCGCGCAGCTTTCTCCGCAGCACGCTCTCTGACGCGCGGGCGTACATCCGCATGAAAGAGCCGTAATAGATGCAGATATGCCGCCCCATATCGCGGCTGTTGTGGTATTCGCCCATAATGTATAAATCCCCCGAGCTTTTCGGGTGGGGCTTGCATTCGTCAAGCAGGATAACGCCGCCGTTCAGATGCTGAAAAAAGTCATCAGGAATTTCCCGGGCAATGTCGTCAAGCATTGCCTGAATTTCATCTAT
>WREG01000118.1 GCA_009779455.1 Oscillospiraceae bacterium | reverse complement strand
GCGAGGAAGGCAATGGCGGCGGAAACGAGGGCGATGATGAGCTTGGCGCTCGGCGGAATTTTCAGCCCCCTGGCGCCATAAGAAAGGCCGATGCCGCAGGCGTCCAGACTGAGCGAGACGGAGAGCAGGATGATACTGAACAACATAGACGGGATACCCCCTTTTTCTTTAAAATATGCCGAAACGGGTGAGAGGGTTCGTTTTAAAAGCTACTGCTCAGCCATAGCGGAAAGATAACGCACAAGGTTATTAGAGGTTGCCTTAAGAAAATACCGTGATCACATTTTTTTATCCTTCTCCAGCGACGCCCGGTAAGCCTTGTTGACGATTTCCTCAAACCCGCCCGCTTTCAGCAGGTCAACCCCTTCAATTGTCGTCCCGCCCTTGGAGCAGACTTTGTTTACAAGCTCCGAAGGCGGTGTTTTTGCGGAACTGAGCGTTATTGCGCTCCCTTTTGCCATTTCCGCCGCCGCTTTAAGCGCCAATTCCGGCCCGACCCCGTTTTCCGCCGCCGCCGCCGCCAGAGCGCCTATATACATGAAAGTGTAGGCCGGGGCGCAGGCCGTCAAAACGCCGAAAGCGGGAAAAATGTCCTCGCTTATAAGGTATGCGCTGCCGAAGCTTTCGCAAAACTTGTGTATTTCCGCCGTTTCATCGGCGTTTACGTTCCCGTTGGGGCAATATGCCGTCACCGACGCCCCGACTCCCGCGTTCATGTTGGGGAACACCCGCACTATTTTCGCGGGATAACCGAAAAACCCTTCATAAAACTTTAATGTTTTCCCCGCAGCTATTGATATGACAAGCGGGTTTTTTTTGCCATTGCCGTTGGCAATGGTTTTGCAGATTTGGGCAATTTCCGGCAGCAAACCGTTTAAATTCTGCGGCTTTACCGCAAGAATTACCGCGTCGGACGCTTCTATTATATCCTGCGCGGAATCTTTTTTGTTTATGCCGCTCAATCTGCAAAATTCATTTAAAGCGTCAATATCAATGTCATGCGCCGATACATCCCCGGAGCGTATATACCCTGTTTTGATGATTTGCGTTATTATAGCCTTCGCCATATTCCCGCAGCCGATAAAGCCCAAAGTCATATTTCTCAGTCCTCATTTTATAAAATCCATTATAATTATGCTCTATAAAACGGGATTTTGTCAACAAAAATATTTTTGTCTTGAAATATAAATAATTTTGCTGTATAATATACGTCGTATGGAACAGACGGAAATAATTTTAACAATAAATATTGAAGATATGGAAACGGCTTCCGCCGTTGCGGTAATGGCCGCGCCTTACGGCATATATGCCGAGGATTATTCTGAATTAGAAAATGACGTGGCGGATGTCGCCCATATTGATTTGATAGACGAAGAGCTTTTGGGTAAAGACAGGTCAAAAGGGCTTATACATATTTATTTGCCGTCAGATGAAGACCCGGAAGGGACGGTTTCATTCCTCAGTGAGCGCCTGAACGCTGAAAAAATAGAATTTTCCGTTGAAATAAAACCTTGCCGCGACGAGGACTGGGAAAACAACTGGAAGCAGTATTATAAGCCTATGCCTATAGGGGAAAAACTGCTTATACGCCCGGTTTGGGAAGAAAATTACGATAGCGGCGGCAGGGCGGTCATAAATTTGGATCCGGGCCCCGCATTCGGCACGGGAACCCACGAAACCACGCGGCTTTGCCTTGAAGCCCTTGAAAAACATATAACGCGCAGCGTCAACAAAGATTTAAAAATGCTGGATGTGGGCTGCGGGAGCGGTATTCTTGGGATAGCGGCCTTGGCTTTGGGCGCGGGTTCCGTTACAGCCGTTGATATCGACAGACAGGCCGTAAGGACAGCGCGTGAGAACGGCGCGCTGAACGGGTTCAGCGAGCCTGAACTGACCGCCATCCGCGGCAACCTTACGGAAAACGTAAAAGGCAAATTTAACGTTATAACTGCAAACCTCACCGCCGACCCGGTCATAAAACTTAACGCGGAAATCGGAAATTTCCTTGAAAAAGACGGCGTTTATATCGTTTCGGGCATAATAGACAGCCGCGAGGAAGAAGTTTTGGAATCGTTTAAAGATTACGGGTTTCAGATTACTGGAAAATTCCGTGAAAATGGCTGGCTATGTTTTATTTCTGCATTAAACTGTTGAAAGCTGGTACTATATGATATTTGAAAACACCCTTACAAACCTGCCCATACCAAAAGAATTTAAAGAAAAGGCCGAAAAATTGATCCCCCCCGGCGAAAAAGTGCTGTTTGCATTATTAGGGGATTTGAATTTGCACGGGCATTACGGCGCCTCGATGATCGCGGTGACGAGAGGGTCTGTATACGCCTTTGACGAATTCCACAAGGGCGGCGCGCTGAATCTGAGCATAGGCTATATAGAAGAAGCCAAGGTCAAGCGCATGTACGGCAACGCGGTAATACGGCTGAAGCTGGAAAGCGGCGAACAGCTGAACCTGATAAGGTTTACATATTCCGTATCCGCCCTCGCTGACGCCGCCGCCGCGTTTTTTGAAAATGTGGCAGGGGGAGGGGAGCCTGAAAAAGAGCTGGAAATGGTAGCGGGGGCCTATGAAAAAATGCGCCTCGTCTGCCCAAAATGCGGGCGCAAGCTGTCAAGGGCCGGATCGGCCTGCATAAACTGCACGTCAAAGGGCAAGCTTGCAAAAAAGCTCGGCGCATACATAATGCCTGAAAAAAAGACGCTTTTCTTTTGCATCGCCCTTTCCCTTATAACGACCGCAATGGCGCTGGTTCCGCCTTACGCGACAAAAATGCTCGTTGACGATATAATTCCGAATAAAAATATAAAGATGCTGCTAACGGTTATTATCGCCCTGGCGGCGGCTCACGGGATACAGCATTCCGTGGGGGCGGTCAGGGGGCATCATCTGCGAATAATAGGCGACAGGACGGTAGCGAGGCTCCGCAACGACATATACGCCAAAGCCCAATACCTCCCTATGAGCTTTTACGATAAGGTCAGCACCGGCTCGGTAATATCAAGGGTGAGCGGGGATACCAACAATTTGCAGGCTTTTATGCTGCGCGTAAGCCAGGACGCCGTAGTCCAGTTTTTCCAGATGGTCGGGATAATCGTTATAATGGTTGCGATGGAATGGCGGCTGACCCTGCTTTCCCTCATACCCGTCCCCATTGTGGTTGCCGTCGCGAGGTTTTTCGGCAAACGCATTTCCCCGATATACAGGCGCATATGGCGGCGCTGGGCCTCGGTAAGCTCCATACTTTCCGACACCCTGCCGGGCGTCAGGGTGATAAAGTCCTTTACAAGCGAACAAAGGGCCATAAAAAAGTTTGAGGATTACAACGCCGAATGGCTTAAAGAAGACGTTAAGGCGTCGAAAATCGCGAATATTTTCCCCCATACCGTGACGTTTTTCGTGACCTGCGGCTCGCTTCTTATATGGGGCGTGGGCGGCAGCTGGGCCATCGGGGAAATAAACGGGATCACGGTAGGCCTTTTGGTGGCGTTCCTGTCATACGCCTCAAAGTTTTATGAACCCGTCAATTTTTTCGCAAACCTCAACGACAGCTACCAGAGCGCTTTGACCTCGGCGGAACGCATCCTCGACATTATCGACGCGGAACCGGAGCAAAACAAAGAGGACGCCATAGAGGTCGGGCGCTTAAAGGGCAAAATAGAGTTCAAAAACGTAAATTTCTCGTTCGACAAGACAAAAAAGACGCTTACCGACATAAACATTACCATCGAGCCGGGCGAAATCATAGGCATAGTCGGCACCACCGGCTCGGGTAAAAGCACCCTTATAAACCTTCTGATGCGCTATTACGATAATTACGAGGGCGACATCTCCGTTGACGACATAAACATAAAGGATATTGATTTGCAGTCCTTCCGGGAGAAGATAGGCTATGTCCAGCAGGAGCCGATGATGTTCCGCGACACCATTTTCCGCAATATCGCCTACAGCAACCCGAAAGCTTCCGTCGAAGAGGTCATACACGCCGCCGACGTGGCCAACGCCCACGCCTTTATAGCGAAAATCCCCGACGCCTACGACACGATGCTGGGCGAGAGGGGCGTGGGGCTTTCTGGCGGCGAGCGGCAAAGGCTTTCAATAGCCCGCGCGGTCCTGAAAAACCCGTCAATGCTGATATTTGACGAAGCCACCGCCGCCGTGGACTCCGAGACGGAGCATTTGATCCAGGAAGCCATAGAACGCCTCATAAGCGGCAGGACGACCCTGATGATAGCCCACCGCCTTTCAACATTGCGGAAGGCGAACAGGATATTGGTCGTTGACAAAGGCGAAGTAATCGAATTCGGCTCACATGACGAGTTGATGGCATTAAAAGGCAAGTATCATAAGCTTATCGAAATACAGAGCATGTCATTGACGATTGACAATTCACAATAAGGATGGTTATGTAAATGAAAAACGACGACAGGCAACTTCTTTTTGATAACGAGCGCGGGAAACGTATTTTTGAGGAGTTTGCTAATGCCAAAGACAAATTGGAGAAATTAAATATAAAAAATACGATCGTGATGTTCGGCTCGGCGAGGATAAAGCCCGACGACCCGCATGAGAAGGCGAGATCGTATTACGCCGCCGCTTATGATCTTGCCAATAAATTGGCCTTATGGTCAAAGGAAAAGTTTTCGGCTCTGCCGCCGGAGGAAAAATATTATATCTGCACCGGGGGCGGCGGGGGGATCATGGAAGCCGCGAATAAAGGCGCGGCCGACGCGGGCGAGCCGACTGTCGGCCTGAATATCCTGCTTCCCTTTGAGCAGGCCGCCAACCCATATATCCCCGAGGAAATGATATTCAATTTCCATTATTTCTTTATAAGAAAGTTCTATTTCGCTTTTCCCGCCAAAGCCTTTGTGATCTTTCCCGGCGGCTTCGGCACCTTGGACGAGCTTTTTGAAATCCTGACCCTTGCCCAAACAAACAAGATGCAGCAAACCATCCCATTTGTAATTTTCGGAAAAGATTTTTTCAATAAAATCATAAATTTTGATATGCTTTTGGAACATGGGCTTATTTCCGAGAACGACAAAAAACTGTATATCGTTACGGACGATACGGAAGAGGCGTTTTGCCACATCACAGCAAAAATAAAGCCCGACCGATATTTTATCGGCTGCTAGCTTTACTTAGCCGAAAGGAAGGCGACAAATGGACCGCATTTATATTGAGTACGACAACGCGAGGATAACAAAAGGCGACGGCATACTGCTGAACGTTGAGATTTACGGCGGCGAGACTTTTCTGAACCTTGAGGCGCGGCGGCTTTTCCCCATAACGGGCCTCGACAGGTATATAACGCTTCTGGACGAGGACGGGAACGAGAAGGCCGTGATACGGGATATAAACAACCTGATGGAAGACAGCAAACAGGCTGTCCTCAATGCCGTAAACGAATATTATTTGGTGCCGAAGATCACGAAAATCCTTGAATGCTACGAAAAATTCGGCCTTATGAAAATGAGCGTCGAAACCGACAGGGGGATGTACTTTTTCGACATAAAAAGCCGCTACAGCGACGTAAAGCCCCTTTTCGACGGCCGCGTATTGTTAAAGGACGCAAGCGATAACCGCTACGAGATACCAGACATAAGGAAACTGGACAAAAAAAGCCGGAAATTATTTAATTCATACCTGTAAATCTGTCATCATGAATTATGCATTCAAATCAAACCAAAATTACTGAAAGGAAAAATACAAAATGAAACTGATTCTAGCGATAGTTAACAACGACGACAGTGCGGCGGTGTCCGCGAATTTGACGAACGGCGGGTTTTTCATAACGAAGCTGTCTACAACGGGCGGATTCCTGCAGACCGGCAACACAACGCTGCTCATAGGGGCCGAAGACGATAAAGTCGAAGAGATAAAAGAAATAATAAGGGAAAGCAGCTTCACAAGGGAAAAAAGCGTCCATACAAGCGCTTCTTTCGGCCGGGGCATGGGATTATCCGACATAAGCGCGAAAACCCCGGTTCGCGGCGCGACTGTTTTTGTGCTCAATATAGAAAGCTTTGAAAAATTATAAAAAATTTATGTTTAGGTATTGATTTATGCCCGGGCGTATGTTATACTGGCTTTCAGCCGCAGGATGAATGCCAACTTGGCATTTGCGGGGGATTAGCTCAGCCGGGAGAGCAGACTAATCGGTAAACCGCCCCCGAAGTTTCCGCCAGTTGAATGGCATTGTAAATTAAATATTTTTCTTTTGGTGTGGGGGATTAGCTCAGCTGGGAGAGCAGATTAATCGGTAAACCACCCCCGAAAACACCGCCGCCTGAATGGCATTGAAAATTGAATAAAACTCCAACGATGTGGGGGTATAGCTCAGCTGGGAGAGCGCTTGACTGGCAGTCAAGAGGTCAGCGGTTCGATCCCGCTTATCTCCACCACCAAAG
>WREG01000117.1 GCA_009779455.1 Oscillospiraceae bacterium | reverse complement strand
TTCCGGCGGTTTTTTGGTGGTTTTTTCGAAAGGCTTGACGGTGGTTGCCGGGGGTTTTGCTGTCGTTTCAACCGGCTTCGCCGTTGTTTCCGGGGGGTTTGTGGTTGTGACAGGCGGGTTTGCCGTGGTAACAGGCGGGTTTGTTGTTGTTACGGGAGGTTTTGCGGTTGTTTCCGCTTCTTTTACGGTTACTGTGAATGAAGCGGCAAATCCCTGATAGGTTGCCGTTATTGTAACCGTGCCTGTTGCCGATAATTTGGCGCCGTTCGCGGGGTTAAGCGTATAACCCGAGATTACGGTGTCGGAACCGTCGTCGTAATCCGCTTTTACGACCAAACCCGCGATATCTAAATATTCCCCCGCGTTATATGTAAGTTTATAAGGATTCGACGCGACTTTTATGCCTGTCATTTTGGCAGGCCTTTTAGTCAAGTTAAAAAAGCCGCCGTTCCCGTCTATCACTTGGCCGGGGATTTCATTAATATCGCCGCCAAATGTTCCGTTGCCAAGCTCGCCGCCCCAATTGCCTCCCCATGCCCAAATTGTGCCGTCGTTTTTTACGGCGATCGAAGAATGGCCTATGGCCGCTATAGCGGATACTCCTGTCATATTTCCCGCGTGAATAGGCTCATCTCTCCAAGAAGCGCCCATAGGGTCGCCGATCTGTCCGCAGTCATTATTCCCCCATGCCCAGACCGTGCCGTCGCTTTTTAATATTAGGTGATGACTTTCTCCCCGTGCTATCGCGGTTACGCCCGTTAAATTCGGCTGTTTAACGGGGATATTGCTGTTCCAATCCCATTCTGCCCCGCCGAAGTCAACGCCTAAGCCGTTTCCCCACACCCAAACGGAACTGTCGCTGTTTCTGAACGCCAAAGACGTATCATTATATAGGACGGATATTGAATCAGCGCCTGTTAAATTCAACACTTGCACAGCTGTGTTTTTATCGTCATGTTCGCCGTTGCCAAGATTGCCGCTCCAACCGCCTCCCCATGACCAGATTGTCCCGTCATTTTTTAATGCGAGGGAGTATCCGTTCCCGGCGGCTATCGACTTTACGCCGGTTAAATTTTTTACCTGGACAAGGGTTCGGTTATGCGTCCACAAACCGTCGCCGAGCTGTCCGCATCCGTTATCGCCCCACGCCCAGACCGTGCCGTCGCTTTTAAGCGCGATAGAATGGCGGGTACCTGCGGCGACCGCGACCGCGTCAGTGAGGTTTTTTACCTGAACGGGGGCGTTTCTGTTGTCAACATTCGTACCGTCGCCGAGCTGATCCCATTCATTAGAACCCCAAGCCCAAACCGTGCCGTCGTTTTTCACCGCGAGATTATGAAAATTTCCCGCAGCTATCATAGTCACATTTGTTAAATCTTTTACTTGAATGGGTACGCATTTATAATCATACCCCCCATAGCCGAGGCAGCCTTCCCAGCCGCCACCCCAAGCCCAAACCGTGCCGTCGGTTTTTAATGCGAGGATATAACCCTCTCCCGTGACAATCATCGGTTCCGCGTAAAATTCATCTTCCGCCGCCGAAGTGCTGAATGTAAACCCCGCCATATTGACAGTCAGCAGTATAGCCGCCGCCAAGACCGCCGCGCAAATTGTTTTTGTTTTGTTCTTCATTGAAAAATGCCTCCTAAAATAATATTAATATCGCACCAATATAATAACACACCGTGTCTATTATTGTCAATACCGTATTGGTATTATTTAAGTATTAATATAGGAGGCGCAATTATGGACTTATCTAAAATATCGACCAATTTCAGGATAGACGAAACCGTATACAAAAAAACAAAAGCTATCGCGAGAGATGAGCGGCGTTCCATAAACAGCCAGCTTGAATATTTTGTGCTGAAGGGCGTAAGGGAATATGAAAAGGAATACGGCACGGTGAATATAGAGGAATGAAAAAACGGCCTTTAATTTTCATTTAAAAACCACGTTTATGTAATATGTAAAAGGATTATAACAAAAAAAGGGAAGGCATAACACCCGCGTTACGCCTTCCCTTATTATTTTACATAATTTTTCAGATCATTTTAAACAGAATTTCAAAGAAGCTTGACACATTGCCCTCGTTGTCGCGGCCCAGCTGCCTCCATGACCAGTATCTGGGCGTGAGGAGGTAAAGCTGAAGCTCGTAAAAATCGTCGGCCCCGAGATAAAGGCTGCCCTCGTCATGCTCAATCAGGCCCAATTCCCAAATATCCTCAAACAGGCTTTTATTGGCTTCAACCCGCGAGCCTGTTTTTAAAATCCAGAATTCATTGCGGAAATTTTCGGATTTCCATATCCTGTAGGAAATTTCCGCGCGCCTTATATTGACAAGCTGCTGCCCGGACGCCAGATTTTTGGCGTTTTCCCATAGCGCGTCGCAGTATTTCAGCTCATTGTTCGTCGCCATGAAATGGCCCGCAGTCGTCGCGCCTTTTTGGCACTGGCCATGCTGCTGCACGCCGCCTATGGTTTTGCCTGAAAGCTCGTCGCCTGATATCCTCAGGTATTCCCTTATATACTGCCAGCCCTCGCCGTAATACAGCGGAAGGAACTCCTTATAAACTTTTTCCAAATCAACATCGGGGTTCCACAGAAGCTTGGCGTAGAGGTATGTACTCATAACGTAGAAGTTCATGTCGCCCGCCGCGTTGGTGCAGTTTAAAAGGCCCTTTACGTTGTTCGCGCTGTAATATTGCATATATGACTGCAAAGCGCCCCAAATGGGGTACGGTATGCCGTAATGGTCGTATGTGCAGGGGTATTCGAAGAACATTATGTTGTCGCATACCTCCCTCCAGTCCTGAAGCATGCCTTGGAAGATATACTGCGTCAGCTCCTGCTCGCATTCTCCCGCTTTATGCATATAGCACATCCCTATGGGGCAGAAAAACACGATTACATTGTCGTCGGCCTTTGTTTCCGGCGCTTCCATAGTGGCCGCGTAGGCGAAGGTGACTATCTTTACGTCGCCGCGCCCGGCGTCCCTCAGGGCGTCGCATACCGCGTTCAGCATTTTCATGTAGGCCTCGGAATACCCTGCGTGGGTTCCTCCGCATTCGTCGCAGTAGCAAATCACGTCGCTGTCGTTGATGCACATGGATATGCTCTTTGTATTAGGCTGCGAAGCGACCAGATTAAGCGCGTAGTTGATGTAGAAATCTATAACGTCGGGGTTTGACGCGCAGGGGTTGGGGTTATCGCCCGCCCTTGTCACGCCGTCAGCGTTCAGCGCGAAATATTCCGGATGGATGGGGTAATACACCGACGTCGGCATTATGACCTCGCCCGCGTGCCAGCAGGGGTAGTGCAGGGTTCCGCCGTATTCTTCCTTATCGGCCAGCGCGTTGCCTATCCGGCCTATGGCGTTTATCCTGTTGGCGAGGGCGTAGTCCGGGTTGACGGCCGCGGCCGGAAGGTTGACGACACTGGGTTCCCTGTAGTAAAACGCCGGTATTTCGTATTCGTCGATCTCTTCGGGCACTTCGACAACCGCGCTGGGGGGTATTATTATCATGTCGTTCGCGAGCCAGCGGCAGCCTAAGAATTTTTCGAGGAAATCAAAGACGCCGTAAATCGTCCCCCTCGCCCCGCCGGCGATAAAGATATTGTCCCCGTCGGTTTTAATGATGAAGCCGTCGTCGCCGAGGGCGGCCCTGTCAAGCATCCCCGGGGTTTCGCGGTTTGTTTCGCCCACGATTATCTCCTTGGCGGACGGGGCCGCCGAATCGTCAACAATTGGGATAAGCGCGCCGCCTATTTGCTCAAGATACCCCTGAAGCTTTTCGGACGCCGTGTTTTCGGACGGGGAAGCGCCCGCGCCCTTTACGATGACATAATCGCTGGCGCCGCCTTCAATAAGGGTCAGAACCGGGCCGTCATACACCTCAACTTCGACCGTCCCCGGCGCAAATTCCGCCACAGGCGGGTTTACAATACCCAAATACATTCCCAATATCAGTAAAAACGATATTATGGGCGCGAAAAATTTTGCGATGGCATTCATAAATTTACACTCCTTTTTTACAAATAATTTTTTGCCGATATCATTATACACTTAAATTAAAAATTTTGCAATATAAAAAACGTAAAAAATTTACAATGTTTTTTATATATTTTGATTTACCACTTGCAAAAATATTATTTTTATTGTATAATGCGTTTACGCTGGTTTTGTGAGGAGCTTAAAAGTGAAAGTTTTCAATAAAATTAAGTTAATCCCGCTGTTTCTTGTGTTGTGCCTTATATTTGCGGCGGGATGCGGAAATAACGATAAAAACCCCGAAAATCCGGCGGACACGCCCACTGCCGGCTCCGATACCGGGGCTTCTTCGGATATAGCGGGCGCAGACGGGCCTGCAAACGGCGGGAATGATGAAAATACGGCGGCGGTTTCCGGCGCGGACGCGAACCGGACCGACCCCGCAAACGGAACGTCCGCAGCGCCCGCCGCAACGGATGCGCCTGCAAGCAATCCCGGCGATGCGGCTCCAAATGATGAGCCTGATGTTCCCGAAGAAGGCGTTTTCTCATTTTCCGAAATAGATAAAATATTCGGCCCCCGCCCGGTTTCAGTTAACGAGCTATGGACGGAATTCGGCGAGCCGGTCAGGGCATACGGCAAAGTTTACAGCGTCAGCAGCGGGCATTTTTGCCTGTATGCCGATTTTGACGGAATTTCATTTGAGCTTATGACAAATGAAGAAAACAAGCTTTCATTCGTCAAAGCGGAAAATTTAAACGGCGGCGAGAATGAATACCCCGCGACGCAGCAGGATAAAAAAGTCCAGATAAAGCCCTATTTTGTCACAATAACGTCTGA
Source organism: Oscillospiraceae bacterium (assembly GCA_009779455.1). Lineage (GTDB taxonomy): Bacteria > Bacillota > Clostridia > Oscillospirales > Acutalibacteraceae > WREG01. Next base: position 1,615 of record WREG01000117.1, on the reverse strand, counting down.
AAACATAGAATTTACCCGCTTTATTGCAATAGGGGACACAAAAAAGGATGTGCTGGACTCGTACGAAGGGTTTAAGGGGGACGAGCGGGGAGATAACGGCGTTACAATTCTTTCTTATAAATACAGGCCCGACGAAATCGAACAATATGAGAGCGGCGGGCAATTCAGCATAGACAGCCAGACGGGGACGGTGTCTTATTATTTTACGGGCAATAAACTGTCTAAAATCACTATAGAATGGTATAACGGGTATCTCGCGTTTGATTAAATTAAAAAATAATCAAGCCCTTCGGCCTAACAAGCTACTGTGGCTCAATGGCAGAGCAGCTCATTCGTAATGAGCAGGTTGTCAGTTCGATTCTGACCAGTAGCTCCAACAAAGCCCCCTGCTAAAGTACAGGGGGCTTTGTGCTATGTTTTTTCAACTTTTCAGGTGCCTTTTTGGCAAAGGCACCTGCGGTATTATTTAATGCCAACGCTCCGGCGTGCCCCTCCAGTTGTCAGGCTTTTTTAGCTCCCCGGCGTCATGCGCCCAGGATTCGTGATAAAGCTCAATGCCGAAATCAACGAAATCATTGAACAATGCCTCGTTCGCAGCCTGCCATTTGCCGGGCTGCTGCAAACGGCTGAATTCACTCGCTTTATTGCAGCCTTTCCAGAAACGCCAGCTTAATTGGGAACGCAATACGTTTTGCCTGCATTCTTCGTCTCCGGAAAGTTCGACGGCTTTCTCCCAAAGCATATCGGCATACATGATTTGACTGTGTTTTAAATCAAGCAGGCCCTTTTCGGTCGGTGAAATGAAAATATTCAACATACGGTGCGTGCCGAGGATCGGTTTGCCTGTATTTTTGGAAACAAGGTCAATGAATTCACGCATATATTGCCAGCCGCCGCCATAATATGCTTTTAAAAAGCCGTCCATCTCGGCATCGAAATCCAGGTCGGGATGATACATCAGACGCGAAAGCAAATAGCCTTTCAACTGGTTGAATTCGCTGTGGGACCTTTCGGACTGGTGATTGCCCTCCTCATAAATGCCCACGACGTTATGTTCCTCAAAGAACTGCATATTCTTTTGCAGAACTTGGAAGTTCGGGAAAACCACATTATAATTCGCATAGTTGGTGGTGTAGTCCCAGACATAGAGACTGTTGCAGACCTCGCTCCATTTTTTGATGTCGCTTGCGAAGCTGACGTTATCGGGGCAGTTGGGGTCGCTCAGGGGATGGGCAAAGCAGCATTCAATTGAGCAAAGCCGCACAACCACGTTATCCCGCGGTTTGACGTGTCCGGGCGGCGTGCGGGTGTATTGATAGGCAAAGGTGTCAAAAATGGCGTTGGGGTAGTCATTCTCAATGGCTTCGGCTATAGAGTTGACAAAACGAAGCATAGTACCCGCGTGGGAGCCTTCCTCTTCGTCCACCGCTTTGCAGCTTTCGCATTGGCAGAAGTCAAAATTATCCTCCTGCGTCAGGGAAATGATAAAGCGGTTGCCGTCAAACTGCTGATTGCCTTTTTTGAGATGCTCCCGCAGTTCAAGCAGCATTTGATTATGCACCTCCGGATTAGTCAGGCAAAGCTGCCCGGGTACGCGCTTGCCGCTGCCTTCGCG
>WREG01000116.1 GCA_009779455.1 Oscillospiraceae bacterium | reverse complement strand
CGCTATCGGCGCTATTTCAAGTTCGACGCCTTTTTCTTTCGCATAGCGTATATAGTAATCAGAGGGATGAGGCGCAAAAATCAAGCCTTTGCTGCTGTCTTTTTCATATGTGCCGTCTATATATGTACCCTGCTCGATTAAATTTCCGTAAGCCTCATATTCGGATGTGTGCCATATTTGCGCTGCGATTTTTCCGTCGCCATAATCAAAAAACTGCCTGAACAACTCGGCCGTGATGGCTGCCGTTGATGTCGAGCCGTCAAGTTTGGGCATTTCACTTTCGCTTAAAGCCGGGCTTCCTATGATTTTTTTCCAATTTTCCGGACGGGCCTGCATAATCATATTTAAATTGTAACCGTTATCCGCGTCATCGCTGAGCCTATCCCGTTGCCCGACATGCGGAGGGTTTTTAATCATATAAACGGTATGGCCGCCGAATGCCAACGATAAAGCGATAACCGCGCAGCTTAAAATCAATGCGGCTTTTTTCATTGAAATCCTCTCCCCTTTTTTAATTTCCACGTTCTGCGGCGGGGGCAGAAGCCCAAAGCCTCGCAAGCGAGGCCCCCGCCCTACGATAACATTGAAATTGTGCATTGTAAATTGTAATTTGTAATTTGCTAAACCCCCGAATACGCCGAAAACCCTCCGTCCACGGGCAAAACCACGCCCGTGATAAAGCCGGAATACGCCTCGTCCGCCAAAAACAGCAGGGAGCCCGTCAAATCCCCCGTCACGCCGAAGCGGCCCATAGGGGTGTGGCCCAGTATCTTCTCCGAGCGCGGCGTCAGGCTGCCGTCTTCGTTGTATAAAAGCGTTTTGTTCTGGTTCGTGGAGAAAAAGCCGGGGGCTATGGCGTTCACCCTTATGGGCGCGTCGGCGAAATGCACCGCCAAAAACTGGGTGAAGTTTGAAACGGCAGCCTTGGCGGCGGAATAGGCAGGAATTTTCGTCAGCGGCCTATAGGCGTTCATTGAGGTTATGTTTATTGCCGAGGCGTAGGGCTTGTCAAGCAGATCAGGGGCGAAAACCTGCGTGGCGAGCATCGTACCTAAAAAATTAAGATTGAAAACGAATTGGATGCCGGCGGGGTCGAGGTCGAAAAAGGTTTTCACGCCCTCCGCTTTATTCGCTATGTCGCCCGCCTCGTATTTCTCCTTCGATGTGGTGCCGAGGGGCGAATTCCCGCCCGCGCCGTTGAGCAGAAGCCCCGCCGTGCCGAAAACGGCGTTTATCTCGTCCCGCGCCGCTTCAAGGCTCTTTTTGTCAAGCACGTCGCATTTGACGGCCAGAGCTTCGCCGCCGCCTTTGATGATTTCACCCGCGACAGCCTTCGCCGCGTCAAGGTTGATGTCAAGCAGGGCCGTTTTCATCCCCTGCGCCGCCAAATCCTTTGCGAAAGCGCTGCAAAGCACGCCCCCGGCGCCGGTTATTACGGCAGTTCTGCCGTTTAGGTTTTCATGATACATTTTACGCACCGTCCTTTTTTTGATTTAATTGAGAGTTGAGAATTGAGAATTGAGAGTTTCGCGGGATAATCTTATATATTTTTTAAATTTATGTCCGCGATCTACACCAATTGTTGAAAATTAAATTAGGGAATAAGGACTAAATCAAAAATATCTCTCAATTCTCAGCTATAGAACAATCAGCGATTTATCCGCTTCAGTTAAATTCAAATACCCATCATCTTTAATAACCGCCATATCCTCAATCCGAACCCCGAATTTGCCGGGCAGATATATCCCCGGCTCGACCGTTATCACATTGCCCTCTTCCAATATTTCCGTTTCTTCGCTTTTTGAGGATACCGTAGGCGATTCATGCACCTCCAGCCCGACCCCGTGGCCTGTGCCGTGGCCGAAATTTTCGCCGTACCCGGCTTCGGCTATGATATTTCTGGCGCGGGCGTCCGCTTCTTTGCAGGACAACCCCTCTTTTAAGCCCTCCAGCGCGGCTTCCTGCGCTTTTAATACAAGGCTGTATATTTCCTTTTTCTCGCCGCCAGGCTCGCCAACCGCCACGGTGCGGGTCATGTCGCTGTGGTACCCGTTCACCACCGCGCCGAAATCCAGGGTCAAAAAGTCGCCTTTTTCTATTTTTTTGTCCGTCGGAGTTCCGTGGGGGAAGGCGGAATTCACGCCGCTGACGGCGATGGTTCCGAAGGATATTTTTTCCGCTCCGTTTTTGAACATAAAATATTCAAGCTCTATGGCGATTTCTTTTTCTGTCATGCCGGTTTCGATATAATCCAAAATATGAAAGAAGGCCGTTTCGGCTATTTCCTGCGCCTCGCGCATAAATTTAATTTCTTCGGCAGATTTTACGGCGCGCATGGCGCTTATTTCCTTATCCAAATCCCCGCCCGTCAAAAAATTAACGGCGGGCAGCTTATCCTTATATTTGTCAAGCCGCGCCACCGCCGTTTTTTCCGCCTCTATATGCAAATCTTTGATTTTTTCATCGCCGACAAGGCCGTTTAAGGCTTCGTAAAAATCTTTATATTGCGCCACATCGCAATTTGTGATTATTTTTTCCGCTTCCCCTGAAAAACGCGCGTCGGTGAGGAAAACTTGCCTGCCCGGGGACAAAAACAAAGCACCCGCACCCTGATATCCTGTAAAATAGCGGGTATTGACCCCCGATGTTATCAGCGCGGCAATGTTTTCCCTTATTAATTTGCTCTTTAATGCGTTGATTCGCATAATTCACCTCGGAGTTTAAGTTAATTCTCAACTCTCAACTCTCAATTTATTTAAAAATTCCGCTTCTGCTTCCCTGATCTTCCTATATTTCCCCGCGAAAAGCTTCTCTGCCATAAACGGCCTGACCCAAAATGAAATCGCCCCCGCGTCATTTGCCGCCAGCACGTCGGCGAAAAGCTGGTCGCCTATCATAACAAGATTTTTTACGTCTGCGCCCATCATTTCCGCCGCTTTGAAAATTGCTTTCGTCGAGGGTTTTTTCGACACATATAATGCCGGGACGCCGAAAAGCTTTGACAGGCGCTTCGCCCTGCGCGGGTAGGTGTTTGAGATTATCATAACCGGCAGCCCCGCGGCTTTTATATTGTTTACCCATTCGGCTGCGCCTTCGAGGGGACGGTAGGTGCTGTCGTAAACCGCGGTATTGTCAAGGTCAAACCCGACCGCCCTGCCGCCCGCGCCGCGAATATCATCGGCCGTAATATCCGTTATCCTGCCAAATGAATATTGCGGGGCGGCGTTCAGGCCTTCCGGGCTGAATTTTTTGCTTGCGGGTTTAATTTTCATCTTCAATCCTTAATAACAAAAAAGCGAACTCTAAAAAGCCCGCCTTAAATGGTTTACTTAAATTTACGTTTACGAGCTGCCTCGGATTTCTTTTTCCTTTTAACGGAAGGCTTCTCATAATGCTCTCTTTTGCGTACTTCTTGAATTACGCCGTCACGTGAGGTTTGGCGCTTAAAACGTTTAAGCGCGCTGTCCAGAGACTCGTTTTCTTTAACTTTTACCTGGCTCAATGAACTCCCTCCTTCCGTTTGGCACAAGAACACGACACCCATTATACATCAAGAAGTTTTTACTGTCAACATTTTTTTATAAAATTATTAATTATTAATTTAAATTTTCTTAATTTTCAATTTTCCATTCAATAGGCCCCGCCCATTCCTTTTCAAGATAAGCGTTCGCCTTTGAAAAATGACCGCAGCCGAAAAAGCCGTAGGACGCGGACAGCGGCGAAGGATGGGGGGCTTTTAATATCAAATGGTTCGGGTTTGTGATAAGCCGCTCTTTTTCCTTTGCGTTGTTTCCCCAAAGGAAAAATACCGTCGGATATTCCCGTTCGCCCAGATATTTTATCACAGCGTCGGTGAAAAATTCCCAGCCCTTGCCCTTATGTGAATTTGAAAGCCCCGCGCGGACGGTCAGGACGGTGTTCAGCAGCAGCACGCCCTGCTGCGCCCACGGGATCAGGCAGCCGGATTCGGCAGGCAGTATCCCCAAATCCGAATGCAATTCTTTATATATGTTTTGCAGTGACGGCGGTTTCAGGCCGGATTTTACGGAAAAGGCGAGACCGTGGGCCTGCCCTTCGTTTATGTACGGATCCTGCCCTATCAGCACAATCTTCACATTTTCGGGCGGGGTGAATTTCAGCGCGTTGAAAATATCGTTCATGGGCGGGTATATCCTTGCGGAGCCATACTCCGACTTTAAAAACCCCCTCAAATTTTGGTACGCTTCTGATTGAAATGCGTCCTTTAAAATTTCGTCCCAATTGTTGCCGATCAGATTTGTTTTCATCAATATGACCATCCTTTCCATCGTCTCGCAAGCGAGACGTTTGCGAGGCGGAACGTTTTGTCCATATAGAATGAAAGGACAAAACTTCCAGTTTGAAAAACAATAATATATTCAAAGTTTTTCAAACTTATGCCCCTCGCTTACATAAATTCCGTAAAATCGTTTAACAGCAACCGTTTCCGCAGTATTTTTTTTATTTCCAAACCGCCGCCCAATCTATTATTTAACGCGTCCGCGAATAAAACTGGGTTAAAATTTAAAGTCTGGCCTGCCGCAACGGTCAGGTTTATGATCCCCCCTGTCGATCCCCCCGCCGCTGCGCACCCCCCCCTTTTTTTTGGAAAGGGGGGGGCTTCTGCCAAAAGGGGGGCAGGGGGGGATAAATCAAATTTTTTAATATATCCAAGAATATTTATCTGCTTCATAACCTTTTTTTTGCCCTGCTTGCTTAGCTTTTCCGCAAGCAGCTCGCCCGAGCTCAGGATTTCGCCGATTTTTTCAATATCGCCGTTTTCATTTGCCGTAATTTCATATTCAGCGCAGCATATTTCGTCCGGGGTATTATAAGGCTCGTCAGCCGCCGTGATTTCGACCCCTTCGGGAAGAACTGCGTTCAGCCGCTCCGCCATTTCTGACGGTTTCATCCCGCTTTCGGTTTTTATGTCAAAAACGTCCCTCTCGCTCTCGACCCCCAGGGGCAGGGGCAGGGCGAAGCTTATGAACGGATGGGGGTTGAAGCCCTCCGTATACCAAACCGGCAGCTTTGCGCGGTTTATCGCCCTTGTCATAAGACGGTTCAGGTCAAGATGCGAAATAAAGGCCGCCGCGCCTTTTTTATTGAAGAAAAATCTAACTTCCCGCATTGCATTTTCCTCCGTTCAGCCTGTCCGCGCCGCAGCCGGCGCATTCCCGGCGGCAATCGGGCGTCACCGCCGCCGCTTTCGCTTTTTCGCTTTCGTTTATCAAAAACGCCTTATCTATCCCGTAATCCAAATGATCCCAAGGCAAAATCTCATCATATCCCCGCCGCCTGTTAGCGTAAAATGACATATCAACGCCGCATTCGGCGAAGGAGCTTTCCCATATCTCAAATTTGAAATAATCGTCCCAGCTGTCGGCCTTCGCGCCGTTTTCCCACGCTTTTCGGATAACCTCAGCCAGCCGCCTGTCGCCACGCGCCAAAACCCCTTCCAATACGCTTGTTTCAACATTGTGGAACTTCGCGGAAACCTTTCTCGTCCTTATATTTTCCCTTAAAAACCGTTGTTTTTCGCGGATAACATCGGGCGCGTCCTGCGGCTCCCATTGAAAAGGCGTAAAAGGCTTGGGCACGAAAGTCGCGGCGCTTAAGTTTACGCTGACGCCCTTGCTTTTCGGCTTGTCGGGATTGCTATAATATTCATCGACGACTTTTCGGGCGAGTTCCGCCATGCCTTTTATATCCTCTTCCGTCTCGGAGGGCAATCCCAGCATAAAATACAGCTTGACCGCGTTCCAGCCGCCCCTGAACGCGGTTTTCGCGGTATTCAATATGTCGTCCTCTTTGATATTCTTATTTATAACGTCGCGGAGCCGCCGTGTGCCAGCTTCCGGAGCGAAAGTCAGCCCGCTTTTCCTGACGCTGTTCAGCTTTTCGGCTAATTCTTCGTCAAGGCTGTCCGCCCTAAGCGACGGCAGGGCTATATTGACCTTTTCTCCGTCCGCCCATTCGAGCATGGAGTTTAGAAGCCGGTTCAGCTCGGGATAATCGGAGCTTGAAAGGGAACAGAGGGAAACCTCGTCATAACCCGTGCTTTCGCAAAGCTCACGGCTCTGTTTATTGACCGTTTCTGGCGTTTTTTCCCTGATGGGGCGGTAGATAAACCCCGCCTGGCAGAAACGGCAGCCCCTTGTGCAGCCCCTGAAAAGCTCCGCCACCGCCCGGTCATGGACGGTCTCCACAAACGGCACGACAAAGCTTTTGGGGTAATAAACCCCGTCGAGGTCGGCTATCACGCGTTTTTTTACCGTTTTCGGAACATTGCTCAATGGTTTTACCGCCGCTATCGTATTATCTTCGCCATATTCAACATCATAAAAGGACGGCACGTAAATCCCGTCTATTTTCGCGGCAGCGGCTAAGAATTCCTCGCGGCGGCTCCCATTTATTTTGTGCTTTTTCAGTAAATCTATAAGT
>WREG01000115.1 GCA_009779455.1 Oscillospiraceae bacterium | reverse complement strand
CCATTGCAGGTCAAGCAGAGCGTAGTCGGCTACGGCAGGGCGGAAAAAAAACAGGTGCAGGAGATGACCCGCCTTATTTTGAAGCTGGAAAAAGCCCCCAAGCCCGACGACACGGCGGACGCGCTGGCGATTGCCATCTGCCACGCCCACAGTCATAATTCAAAGTGGGCGTTGCCCACAGTCATAATTCAAAGTGGGCGTTGCGCACAGCAGCGGTTCGCTGATGGGGACAATCAATAAATATAATGTAAAAAAGTGAATGCTTATTATTATGAAAACAATTTTCAAGAAGAAAAATATAATTACAATATTATTGTTTGTTTGTTTTTGCATTTATTCTTTCCCGCTGACGCAGGAGAGAAGTAAAACCAGGGGCTATCTTCTTTATAACACTGCGCCGGATAACCCGTTGGCTCTTTCTTTTATCGAAACAAAACGATATGACAAAACATTTTATGTTTTGGATGAACCGGCGGCCGCCGAATGGGAAAACGGGACTATTACGATATATTCTTGTTATAGGAATAATATATTTACTAATAATTGGTATTCTGTGGATGGTATTGTATATTTTCAAGATATAAATCTGTTTTTAGACAATTATACAGAATGGGGAGATCAAAGAAAACTCCCATTACTTAAAGTTAAAAATTTTGGCGCGAATATCGACAATGACCCTAACCGTTATTATTACCCTGACTGGATAAATGAAAATAAAACTGAAGTTGAAAATAATGTAAGATACCACGCGATTATAGAACAAAATAAATATTATAGAATAAAAAATTACAATCTTGCATTCGCCGATGCCGAATTTGAAATGAATTTAACAAAAGTAAAAGGAAAATCAAGGCCGGAAGAGTTCGGCTGCACGGCAAATTACGGCGATATCTCAATGACCGCCGTGCCGCTTGACATTGGCGGGATTCTCCATTTGAAAATTTTCCCGACAAGCAACATAAAAGATCCTTTTGATACTCATACAGGAGGTATTTTTGATAGCGGGAAATGGTATGACGATGAGCCGCCGGAGGCTTATTTGACGGATGGCGCCGGAAATGAGATTACAGGTGAATGGGTTTATAATGATGTATATAGGTTCGACGCACCTTGTGATTCTTATGAAGATTATACTGTAAATATAAATACAACTGTTAAAATATTCACAAAATTATATTCATTGTGGAGTTCGTATAAGTACAGTTCTAAAGTAATAAATGTATCCGGCGACGATTTTAAAATGAAACCGATTAATTTTAATAAAGGTAATAAAATAATTTTTGATAAATTATATGTTTCCGAGCAGGACGGTCAAAAAATTTGTACTTTAGAATACCATTTTATTAAAGAAGGCGATTATAATGCTGTTTTCACATTTTCAGCTTTTAAAGGCGACTTTAAAAACAATGTTAGTATGAATGTGAAGGTGTTTTCAGAAGAAAACAACGGTTCGCAATGCAAAACAAGCTGGGTTCTTAGCGCCGATCACAAAAAAATAAAAATTGATCTTAAAGAAGTGCATGAGTTATATATAGATAATTTTTCGATACCTCTTTACCCGTAGGCGCGGGTTTCCATGCGCATAACATAAAAAATATAAAAATTATAGATTAGGGTTACATATGTTCTATTCACTAACCGGAAAAATAATAATGTCCGACCTTGCGAGCGTGGCCGTGGACTGCGGCGGGGTGGGGTTCAAGTGCCTTACCTCCGCGAACACCCTGCGCGCCATAGGCAACGCGGGCGCAGAGGTCACGCTTTACACCCATCTGTCCGTCCGGGAGGACGCCCTTGACCTTTACGGCTTCGCCACGCCGAACGAGCTTGAATGCTTCAAAAAGCTTATCACGGTGTCAGGCGTTGGGCCGAAGGTTGCGGCGGGCGTTTTGTCGGAGCTTACGCCCGACAGGGTGTACCTCGCCATAGCCTCGGCCGACGCGAAAACCCTGTCCTCCGCGCCGGGGATAGGCCTCAAGACCGCCGAAAGGCTGATAATCGAGCTGAAATCCAAAATAAAGCCGTCGATAGATTTCAATATCGGCAGCAACGCGTCCGCAAGCGGGAAAACCCCTGTATCGGGCAACCAAAACGCGCTGGAGGCCGTGAGCGCCCTTGTCGCGCTGGGCTATTCGCAGTCCGAGGCGGCGGAAGCAGTTTCGCGTCTGGACGGCGGCGGCTCGCTGGAAGATATGATAAAACAGGCGCTGAAATCCCTTGCGGGAATTTAGGGATTAGGGGGCAGGGGTTAGGGATTTAGAATTTTTAGATAAAAACATAATGGATGTGAAAAAATGTCAGTAAACCAACAGGAAAAAATAAAAATCACATGGTTCGGGTGCGCGTCCCTTAAAATAGAGTGCGGGGGGACGGCGATTTGGACGGACCCGTTTATTACAACACTGCCCGGCGCGGAAAACGCCACGGATTACAACACTTTTTCCGGCGCACGGGAAATACTGCTTTCCCACGGCCATTTTGACCATATGATAAGCGTGCCGGAGCTTTACAAAAAGCAGAAAATCAATGTTTACTGCACAAAAACCCCGGGCGAAAAGCTTATAAAGCACGGCGTACCAAAAGCCAGGATAAACCTGATAGCTCCGGGGGACTCTTTCAATATAGGCGGCGCATGGGTCAGCGTATATCAGGGCGAGCATATAAAATTCGACAAGAAATTTATAGCGGGCGTAGCCTGGCGGGCCGCCACATCACCGCGCCGCCTGGTTAACTTGCTGAAAATGGGCAGCGCAAGCAGAAAACTCCCCGAAGCGGGCGAAACTGTCGTGCTTGAGATTGCATGCGGCGGCAAACGGGTTATATTCATGGGTTCGCCCGGCCTGCCCGAAGGCGCGGATCGGCCTGAGCCGGGCGCTGATGCACTTATTATAGCGTATCAGGGAAATTATGACCCGTCCCCTGTGGCTTTGAGCATCACGGAGGCGCTCCGGCCTAAGGCCGTTATGTTCTGCCATCATGACGCGGCCATACCGCCGCTTACGCCGAAGCAGAATGTAGGGATTTTTATTAAAAAAATGCGCGAAAAGAATCCGGATATCGAGGTAATCGACCCTGTTGCAGAAAATGAAGCGCTGTTATAAATACGCGCAATGAATACGCAAAAACGGAGGGGCATAGCTATGACGGAATACGGGGCGTCCGGATACCTGCCTTTGGAAATGGCGGGGAACACATTCCTTTCGACGCGCACGCGCAAATGGAACTATGTAATCCGCATGGGGTATCTGCTGAAAGAGGATATTGACCCGGAGCGCCTGCGCCGTGCCGTAGAGGATATACATACGCGGTTCCCCTCTTTTTTCGTGGGGGCGCGGCGCGGATTTTTCCGATACTATCTGGAGTGCATGAACGGCGCTGATGTCGTACATATGGAAACGGAGTACCCCTGCCTCCCGTTCGACCTTTTCAGCCGCACCGTGCCGATTATCCGCGTCCTCTACGACCGCCGCCGCCTTTCGGTGGAAATCCCCCATTTGGTAGCCGACGGAAAAGCCCTGACGGTTTTCACGCGGGCCCTGTTGGCGCATTATCTGGAACTGGGCGGGTTGGAAATCCCGCCGGGCAGCGGCCTGCCCGACCTCAGAGAGCCGCCCAGCGCCGGGGAGCTGTCTGATGATTACCGCCGGTGTTATACAAAAATGCCGGGGAAAATTCCGAAGGACGGCGCCGCACGGCAGTACCGCCGCCCTTATATTAAAAATTACCTGAAGGTGATCCACGGAACAGTCCCTTTGGCGGATATTTTGACCGCCGCCAAAGCCCGCGACGTGACCGTGACCGAATATCTCATGTGCGTATACCTCTACGCCTTTTACCGTGCCGACCCGGACGCTCCACATAGCTGCAAACCCATAAAGGCCCGCATCCCCGTCGATATGCGCCAGTTCTACCCCAGCGGAACCCTTCGCAACTTTACTCTGTACCGCAATCTCGGCTTTGAGCCGCGCATGAAGGAAAACTGGGGGTTCGACGATATTGTCGAGGCGATGCGCGGCAAGCTCAAGCCGTCCGTCACACCCGAAGCTATGCGGGAGCTGCTCGGCCAAACCGTAACAATGGCGGGGAACCCCTTCCTGCGAGTAATCCCCATCGGGCTGAAGCGTTGGTTTTTTAAGCTGGGCTATATCCTCACGGGGGAAAAGCCGATGACCGGAGTGCTTTCCAATCTGGGGCGTGTTGCGCTGCCGCCCTGCGTTGCCGAGCGCGTGGAAAGCGTCGAATTCATAATGGGCGGCTCGATCTTTAAGAGCCTTTCCACATTTGTGCTTTCCGACAGCCGCTTTCTTCACATTTATTTCAGCGGCGCGTGCAGCGCGACCGACGTGCAGCGCGAATTTTTAAGGCTGCTGGCAGAGGAAGGGCTGCGTGTCCGCGCGGAGTGCAACATCCCCGGCGAAAACGAAAGGGAGGGCGGTTTATGAGGTGCAATGCCTGCAATGTGGATTTAAATGAAAATACCGCGCTCTGCCCTCTTTGCGGAGGCCCTGCGGATGATACCCCTTCGCTGATTGAAGGGGTGAGCTGCCAGGATTATCCCCGCTATGAACGCGGGCGCGGCAAAACAACCCCAAAATAATAAATTTCTTGTTGACAAAGCACTTGCGAAAGGTTAAAATTTTAGCGTTAGACCTCCTCGGAAACTTGCCGTGGATAGAAAAACGGGGATTTTTTTCATCAGGCAAGGATGACAACGAAAGCGGGCTGACGCTCGGCGAGGAGGAAGACGCAGCATGGCGAAAAAAAGACCGTTTTGCCGCCGCGCCGAGTTTCTGAGGAGGTCTATTAATTATAAGAGGAGGAATTCTATGTCATATCAAAGGAATTATGCCGGGCGTCCGGCGGAAATGCGCGAAAAACCCCAGCGTTTCGCTATCCGAAAACCCATATCCGAATGGGCTGATAAAGCTGCGGAGCTTTCAATGCTTAGTTTTACCGCTTTAAATGATCAAAATGCCACTTTGCTGCCGAATTTTTTATCAAAAGAATCCGTAACCTGCCACACGGAATCCCCGGCAGGCGTTTTGTGGGTTGGGACCAATGAGGGCATATGGCGGCTTGACCCGGCGAACCCGGAGCCGTATGACAGGGCGCAATGCTTCCGCGCGTCCGGCTATCTGCTTGACAACAAAGTAAAATCGCTTCAACCCGACGGAAAAGGCGGGGTTTTCGCGCTGACCGAAACGGGCGTTTCGCATATTGCGTTTAAGTTGATGAGCGCGAAGCAGAAAGCGGTATTGTATTCCGAGGTCAACTACCGCTGCATGAACCGGCGCGGGATGCTGAGCAGCGGACGCTACAACCCCGAAAATAAGGTCTGGACGGGGCATTCTTCTGACAACGACGGGCTTTGGACTTCCCTTGTCGCCATGGGCGACCTTTGCCGCTACGCCGTGCTGAGGGATGACCCGAAAGCGACCGCAGAAGAAAAACAGTGCGCGAAAGAGCTTGCCACCCTTTGGACGGAGGCCTGCCTGCTACTCTGCTATATCCCCGGCTGGAAGGGCACGGTTCCGGCTTTGGTCCGCTACAACAAAGCGGGGACGAACCGCGCAAGCAGCGAGTACCTCAAAGAAGGCCGCCCTTACGCCACCACGCTGCCGCCGGGCAGCCCTGTAGGCAGGAACATCCACGACCCCGCCCCGCTGAACCCCGGCGACTGGGCCGACGCCGACGCAATGCCCGAAATCGCGTTCCGCAACATCGAAGGGTACATAGCCCGCTCCTATCACGTAAACGACCCGGTGAACGACCCCGTACCCATCTACGACGGAGTGTTTTTCCGCAAAAAATACACCCCCGACGGCAGGCTTGTGTCGATATGCATACCGTCGTCCACGGGAAAAGGCGACGACACCCCGCCCATGCTGACGGTTGACAGCTCCATGCCAATCCCCGAGCGCCTTCGCCGCCTGTATACAGAAGAAATCAACCCCGCCACAGGCAAAAACTGGGGCGACGACGACATAATATACAAATGCGACACCTCAAACGACGAGCTGGTCGGGCATTACGCCCTCTGGCAGCTGGCGTATGACATTTTAGGCCCCGAAGACCCGGAATTGAAAGAAATGATTACAGAAATAGCGGCCCGCCACGCCAAGCATTTCGCCGACAACGACTTCTGCCACATCGACGGCGGCGGGCAGCCGACTTCGTGGGCGCGCATGAGCCGCGAATATTACATGAACAGGAACAGCGACGGCGTCCTCGACGCGCCCCTTGGCCTGTCCATACTTTTGCAGCTTTACAAGGTCGCCCACCACGTGACGGGGGACGCGAAATGGGACGGGATTTACCGTATGCTTGCCCTCGACGAGCCTTACCGCTACGCCGACGTTCTTGCCGAATACTACGACAGGCACGTTGCCTTGGCTAAAGAATTCGCGGGGGAGGAAATCCCCGACGGAGAAATATTCCGCAATATAGTCGGATTCTTGAATTATT
>WREG01000114.1 GCA_009779455.1 Oscillospiraceae bacterium | reverse complement strand
TTAAAACCGCTGCGTTCGCCTTTATCCGCAAAATCCCGATGTTTTCAAAGAAAAAACCCCTAAATCCTAACCTCTGATCCCTATATCCTTAACCGCTTCCCCCGCGAGCATCAGCCCCGCGGCGGCGGGGACAAACGATATGCTGGCGGGAACGCGGCGGCGGTTTTGAGACTCCCCGTCAAACAGCGGGGCTATCGGCTGCTCACCGGAATATACCACCTTCAGCGATTTGACCCCTCTCGCTTTAAGTTCCCGGCGCATTACGCGGCACAAAGGGCAAACGCCGGTTTCATAAATATCCGCAACGGCAAAACCCGACGGGTCAAGCTTGTTTCCCGTACCCATGCATGAAATTATGGGTATGCCGAGCTTTTCGGCCCGTACCGCGAGGTCGATTTTCGCCGTGACCATATCAACCGCGTCAATAATATAATCATACCCGGTTTCAAAAAAACTTTCGGCGTTTTCCGGCAGGTAGGCCTCGGTCCTTGACTCAACCGCGCAACCGGGGTTTATATCCAATACCCGCTTCTTTTCGGCCTCCGTTTTATGCATCCCTACAGTGGAATGCAGGGCTATGAGCTGACGGTTGATGTTTGATTCGCTTATTTTGTCAGGATCGATAAGCGTCAGGCGGCCTATGCCCGCCCGCGCCAAAGCTTCGACGGCGAAGGAGCCGACCCCGCCCAAACCGAACACGGCTACATGGGCGGAATTCAATTTTAAAACGGCATTTTTACCTATAAGCATTTCGGTCCGCAAAAATTGTTCGGGCATTTTTTTGTTTCCTTTAAATTTTTTATTGCATATTTTTTATATTATGTTATAATTTTTATTATCAGGCATCGCAGGGGCGGGCCTTGTGTACACCCGTCGAATTTAACGCATATTCCGGGCAGGGGTACAGTCCATATTTATTGAAAGGAAAAACATAATGAATAAAATATTCACAAAAACGATGGAACGCCGCGAAGCCGACAGCCTTTTAGGCATCGAAACATGGGGGTCATGGGGCTGCGGGGTCGAAAAATTCGACTGGAGTTACGGCTCCTCCAACGAAGTCTGCTATATTCTTGAAGGGAAGGCGGATATCATCACTCCCGACGGCGTGACCGTGATAGAAGAAGGCATGGTCGTGGAATTCCCGAAAGGGCTTGGCTGCACATGGGACGTTAAAGAGCCTATTGAGAAGTTTTATAAATTCGGGATTGACCTAAAGAAATATTTTAATGAATATTGAATAAAGGATGATTATTTAAAATGAAACTCGGTATAGTCGGCCTGCCGAACGTAGGCAAAAGCACCCTTTTCAACGCCATGACGGGCATGGGGGCGCAATCCTCGAATTACGCGTTCAGCACAATCAAGCCGAACGTAGGCGTCGTGAACGTGCCGGACATTCGCCTGCAAAAACTCGCTGAAATGTACGATCCCGTAAAAATCACGCCGACAACCATTGAATTCGTCGATATTGCCGGCCTTGCGAAAGGGGCGTCAAAAGGAGAGGGTTTGGGGAACAAATTTTTATCCTATATCCGCCAGGTGGACGCTGTTGTGCATGTCGTCCGCTGTTTTGACGACGACGATGTCGTCCATGTAGACGGCAGCATCGACCCGGCGCGGGATATAGAGACAATCAACCTTGAGCTTATTGTTGCCGACGCGGAGGTTTTGAACAGGCGCGTTGAAAGGGACGAAAAGGCGTTAAAGGGCGACAAAAGCCTCGCGGCGGGCATAGAATTTTATAAACGCGTCCTTGACGCGCTGAACGACGGGATTTGCGCGCGGTCTGTAGAAATGGACGACGAAGAAAGGTCGCTTCTCGACACGGTGGACATGCTCACGTCAAAGCCCGTGATATATGTCTGCAATATGGGTGAAAATGATTTCGCGGACGGCATAGAAAGCAATGCGCGGTATAAAAAGGTCTGCGAAATAGCGGAAAGGGAGGGCAGCGCAGCGTTCCCGATATGCGCGGAGCTTGAAGCCCAGATATCGGAGCTTGAAGGCGATGAAAAAGCCTTGTTTTTGGCCGATCTCGGCGCGGATAAAGGCGGTCTTGACCTGCTTATCCAGCGCAGCTATGACCTTCTGGGGCTGATATCGTTTTTGACTGCCGGGAGGCCGGAGGTCCGCGCCTGGACCATAAAAAAAGGTACGAAGGCGCCCGCCGCGGCCGGAAAAATCCATACCGATCTGGAAAGGGGCTTTATAAGGGCCGAAACCGTAGCTTTCGACGATTTAATGAAAGAAGGCTCCATGACCGCCGCTAAGGAAAAAGGGCTTGTCCGTTCGGAGGGGAAAGAATATGTCATGCGGGATGGGGATGTCGTTCTTTTTAGATTCAACGTCTAAAGACAATTCATAATGAATTATGCATTAAATTTTATTCCCGCTCTCCGCCTCCAGAATATTCTTAAACACCGCAGTCTGCGTCTTTGAAACAAATTTGTCCATATGCATACTGCCGAAATACCATTTTTTATATTTACACAGCCTTGAAAGCTCTTCAAGGTAGCTGTTTAAAGCGGTTATCCTGACGGAATCAAGGTTGCCCAGCTTTAAAAGCCCTTTAACCTTTGACGCGGGTTCGTGGGTTGCGATGATATCGACGCTGTATCCCATTTTTTCAATATTGTTCGCTCCTTCAAGAAGCTCGGCCTGAGATGGAAGTCGGTCATGTATCAGGCTTTCGCCCCCGGAATGCGTTTCGGTTCCGTAGCGCATTTCGGCGTCGGGGCTTTCCCCTCCCCCTAAGGTAAAGACCGTAGCCCCCTGGATGTTATAAACCTGCCCGCGCGTCAGATGATAAAGGTTGCCGGTTATATGATGCACCCGCCCCCCGTTCCAGTTTCCCTGGTCGTAAGCGTTTAAAAGCTCGAAATTTTCGTGGGCGCCGTCTAAAAAGCATATGTTATATTTTCGCGAGCCGAGATTTTTTAGGATTTTCTTCTCTTTTTTGGAGTTGTCCCAGATAAAGCCGAAATCTCCGCAGATTATAAGGGTATCCCCTTCCCGCAGATTTTTTAAAACGGCCTGGGAAAGCCGCGTCTCGTCGCCGTGTGTGTCGCCGGTAATATATATCATAAGAACCGTCCTTATCCTAACTATTACGTTAATTATGCATTATGAATATTTGAGTTAGCCAAACTTATTATATAATTAAAAAAACAAAAAGTCTATGAAAAAGCTGAAAAATTTTTTAATTTGCATTATATTAATATTGTCGGCAGCTTTGTTTCCGCTGCCGGCTGACGCCGCTTATAATTCCGAGCTTGAAACGGCTTCGGATATAGTTCTTCTTGTCAGCCTTGACGACGGGACCGTCTTGTTTGATAAAAACTCAACAATGAGAACCGCGCCCGCCGCTCTCGCAATGATAGCCGCCGCCGCGGTCACGCTTGAAAGCATAAGCGACCCCTCGCAAAAAATAACCGCGGCGGAAGGCGCGCTCCGGCCGCTCAATGCCGTACTCAGCACAAAGCTGGGGCTTAAAGCAGGGGAAGAAATCAGCGTTTTTGATTTGGTCTGCGCGATGCTGCTTGCCAGCGCCACGGACGCGGCAAACGTCCTCGCATATTATGTCGGCGGGGAAAATATAAGCGCTTTTGTTGATATGATGAATGAAACCGCCGCAAAAGCGGGCTGTGCGGACACGCATTTTACAAACGCTCACGGCCTCGACGATGAAAACCAGTATACGACCGCTGCCGACATTGCCGCGCTTACAAAATATGCATTGAACATACCCGTTTTTAAAGAAATATCAGGGCTTAAAACCCATGAGATAAACGCCACCAACAAATCCTCCAAACGAACCCTTTACAGTACGGTTTTGCTGATGAACGCGGGATACAGGGATTATTATTATTCTTATTCATCGGGGATCAAAACGGGTTCGACGGATAAAGCCGGGCGCTGCGTCGTATCAACGGCTTCAAAAGACGGGTATTCATACCTTGCCGTCGTTATGAAAGGCCCGTACACAGATAGAAATAAAGACGGCGCAAAAGAAAACCTGGCGTTTATAGATTGTAAGAAGCTGTTCGACTGGACGATAAAAAACATACGCCTCCGGACCGTGGCGGAAGCTTCGCAGACCGTCGCGGTAATAGAGGTCAAGTCCGCGAAAAAGGTTGACCATTTGCGTCTTGTGCCTGAAAAAGAAGTAACGGCGCTGGTGCCGATGGCGATGAACTCAAAAAACGTGCTTATAGAAACGGTTGAAAGCGAAACGGCAAAAACAATCGAAGCCCCCGTCGAAAAAGGCGCGGTTTTAGGGCGGGCCAAGATATTTTACGCGGGGGAAGAAATTGCGTCTGTCAATCTTGTGGCGGCGGAAAAAGTCGAGCTGAGCTTTATAAAAGCCGCCGCTCTAAAAATAAATAAAATTGTCACAAATAAAAATTTTTTGACCGTTACGGCCGCGTCCGCCCTTGTCGTTATTCTTATAATATCGGCGTTATTGCTGCGGGACCATAACAAAAACAAATCGAGAGCCGCAAAAAGGCCGGATTCAACAAAAAAACCGCCGGATGATGAACCCGGCGATAAAAACGGCGATCTTCGGATATTAAGATAAAATAAATCTGCCCCTGATTCCCGGTTATTTGTACACAGCGAACATAACGAATTCCTTAAAGCAGAACCCCGTCAGAACCGTCGGGTCTCCGTTGTATTTATAGTCAAGCTCTTTGATTTTGTCCTCCAGCTCGTCCTCGCCGTCCTCCAGAAACCTTACGCAAAGCTCCAATATCTCCACGCAGAGGATAAACTTGCCGCTCCAGCGTTTGAGTTCCTTGTAGATCGGCTCCGTGCCGTTTTTAAGAAGCTCGGCGCATTTTTTCATGTTCTCAAGATAGGCCTTTATGTCGTCAAAGGCCTCAACATACTGCCCTTTTTGAAGCTTGACGGCGGACGCGCCGAGGAGGTCGCTCATCATAAGCGAGTTCGCGTCGTCAAGGCAGGATGTTTTGAGATGGTCGGCGAAATATTTGAATATCTCCCTGTTTTCGCTGCCGATGATTTGGTCAAGGGCGTTGTCGTAGGATTTCGCGCTGTCGTAAACGAGGGGGTTCCAAAGGTAGTCCGCAATTGTCAACAGCGGTATTTTCGTGCACTCAAAATATTCCATGCAGTTGGAAATAATGCCCCTTGTGTATTTATACAAGTCGGGGTCTCTGCCGATTATCGGCCCTAAGTGCATTTCGTTCACCATTTCCGCGTCGTTCACGGGGAAGTTGTCCCAGTAAAGCGGGCGGTGGCTTGTGGCATCGATAAAACGCACGGCCTCGGGCAGGGTTATCTCCATCGAGCATATTTTCGCGCCCGTCCAGAACAGGTCGGCCTCGGGGGGCATGCCGTTGCCCAGCTTAGATATGTAATAGCCGTTGCCCTTGCCATGGTATTCCATGGGGCAGACGGTCAGCCTGTTGCCGCTGTCAACGGATTTTATCATGTCGTAATAGCGGTTGACAAGGTAGATATGGGCGGAAACCGTATCGCCGAAACGGGCCTTGTCCTCGTCGTTCGCGAGTTCCGAGGGGATGTCGTCCAAAAGCAGGCCGAAATTCCTCACGCCGATGGAATAAAGCTGTTTTGTCTTTTCGAGCAGGGCCGCGTGGTCATCCGCGTCCGCGTATTTTATCGAAAGGCCGGGGGCTACGCAGTAATGGAAGTCAATAGCCAAATCCGCCGCCAGATCGACGAGAATTTTGAGATTTTGAAGCTCGTCCTCCGGGTACATTTCGGCCCACAGCCGCCTGTGATAGGGATCGTCTTTTGGCGCGTAGTAAAAGGTGTTCATATTGTTCCGCGCCATAAGGGTCAGGATGTCTTTGCGCTGCTCGAACTGCCAGGTCGTGCCGTAAAAGCCCTCGATAAAGCCGCGCCTGTCGAACAGGGGGTAATCGACGGTCTCGCCGAGCGGGAATTCGCCGCGTCCGGCCATTTTTTCAACGGCGTTCAAGGCATACCATAAACTGCGCCTGCCGGAATATTCAAGGCCTATGTAGACCTTGCCGCCGTGCTCGCTTATGTTTAAAATATACTTTTCGTCCGTCAGCTTGAAAATTTCGTCGATGTAACAAAGCTTTTCGGTGTTGTTCAAAACGGCGGTTACGACAACGTCGCCGTCCGTGACGAATTTCGAACCGAAAATCTCCTCCCTTTTTTGTAAAAGGGTTTTGTCGTCAATGTTTAGGCTTATTGACGCGGGTTTTCCGAATGAATAGTTTCCGGCGGTACCGGGCTTTCTTAAAATTGGGTGGATCATAGTTTTTGTCTCCTCTTCTATTTAATTTTTATACAATATATAGACAGAACGCCTCACATTTGCTATGCAGGCTTGCGTCCATCGTTGTGGGTGAAATATGATTATACTGTGTAGTAGCAATCCTCTATCCATTTTGCCGGGTTTTCATTTATGTATTGCCATATTCGCCGGTAATCAAATTCGCTGCGGATGATGTGGTCATGGTACGAACGCTGCCACATATTGAAACCGAAATTTTTT
>WREG01000113.1 GCA_009779455.1 Oscillospiraceae bacterium | reverse complement strand
TTTTTAAATTTTTTCAAGTTTTTATTGACTGGAATTGTTTTTTTATGATAAGATAATTATATTATGAATAAAGAGGGCTGGCCGACTTGAAAATAACCGTTATAAATAGCACCGAAAGGATAAAAGCGGATTTTTGCGAGGGCGAAAGCGTCCTTGACATACTGCGGCGAAACGGCATACCGCAGCCCGCCGACTGCGGCGGCGCAGGGGTTTGCGGGAAATGCAGGGTTTTTATTGAAAACAATCCGCGGCTCGCCTGCCATACCAAAGCCCTCGACGGTATGGCTGTTACGCTGTGCGATGATATGGCGGCAGGGATATCCACGGCGGAAGGCTTTGAAGGGTTCAACAGAACCGACGACAAGACCGATGCCCTGGCTGTCTGCGATATAGGAACTACCACCGTAACAATGGCCCTTATAAACAGGCCAACGGCAGGGATAATTGATATAGCCACCGAAAACAACGCCCAAGCTTCTTATGGCTGCGACGTTATTTCAAGGGTAGACGCTGCAAAAACCGATAACGGGAAGCTCCACGGCATTTTGATAAAGCAAATCGGAGGGATGCTTAAAACACTGCTCGAAAAAAACGGGATCCCGTCTGTAAACGATATGTTTATGTCCGGGAACACCGTAATGCTTCATTTCCTTTACGGCGAAAACCCCGTTTCAATGGGTGTTTACCCATATAACGCGGTATTTTTGGATTCAAAGCGGGACAATATTTTATTTCCGGGATATTCGTCAGGAATCAACGTTTATTCCCCGCCATGCCTCGCGAGTTTTATTGGAGCGGACATCACAGCCGGGATATTAAGCGAATACAGGGACGAAAGCGCTTACACGCTGTTATTGGATTTGGGCACAAACGCGGAAACCGTACTTTTCAGCAAAGATAAATTTTACGCGGCTTCGGCGGCGGCGGGCCCCGCTTTCGAAGGGGCGAAAATACGGGACGGCTGCGCCGCAATCCCCGGCGCGGTTTGCAATTTCAAGCTCCAAAACGGTAAAAAACATATTAAGACTATTAAAACCGGCATAGATTACGAAATAAAAAACCCTAAACCCTATATCCTATATCCTAAATCCTCGACCGCAGCAGCGGCCGGAATCTGCGGCTCGGGGCTTATCGACATCACCGCCGAACTGTTGAGAAACGGCCTTATCGACGGCGGAGGACTGTTGGAAAATGAAATATTTAATATAGCGGAAGGCGTTGATATATACGCGGAGGATATAAGGGAGGTTCAGCTCGCAAAAGCCGCCATATGCACCGCCATCGAACTTATCATCAAGGAAGCGGGGGTTGGATATGACGATATCGGGCGGCTTGTGCTGTCCGGCGGCTTCGGCACCTACATAAATGCCGCGAACGCCGCTTATATCGGGCTTATCCCGAAAGCCCTCGCATCAAAAGCGCGGGCGGCGGGCAACACATGCCTTGCGGGCACGGCGCTTTACGCGGCGGATGAAAATTCGCGGGTTTTAGCGGAAAAAATAAAAGAAAAAGCCGTCGTGCTGGATCTTGCGGCGCACAAGGACTTTTTCGATGTTTATACGGAAAATATTATGTTTTCTTGACATTTTATCAATATTATGATAAGATATGCATAAGATATATTTTAGGAGTGGTATATGATGGCAACTATAAGACCGAGTTCCGATTTGCGGAATAATTATAACGAGATTTCAGAGTTTTGCCACCGTTATAACGAGCCTGTCTACCTTACAAAAAACGGTACGGGAGACTTAGTGGTGCTTTCAAACGCCGAATATGAGCGGCTTTGCGGACGAAACGAGCTTCACCGACTACTGGATGAAGGGCTTGCTTCTATGAAAAAGGGGGGAGGGCTTCCGATAGACGAAGCGTTCGCCGAATTGGAAAAAATATTTGCTGATGAAGGAATATAATATTATTATTGAAACTTTGGCGCGGCAAGACATATTGGACATCCGCCGTTACATAGCAGAAACATTTAAAGAGCCTGACATAGCTAAACGGATTTATGAAAAAATCAATGCCGCAATACGGGCCCTTGACCAATTTCCCGGACGCAACGCTGTTGTCCCTGACGAGCCTTACAATTCTCTCGGCATCCGCAAACTGCTGGTCGGAAATTATATCGCGTTTTATATAGTAAACGAACAACAAAAAGAAGTACGGGTAACAAGGGTTTTATACAACCGCAGAAATTGGCAAAAATTATTGTAATTCTTGTTAAAAAAGTTCCCTCAACACCAAATCAGTCACCCCCGCTCCCACGCCGAGTTCAAGGCGAAGGACGCGGGGGTGGTTTATGTATTCAGAGCGCACCATGTCGCGCAGTTCCGTACCCCTATGGCAGCCGTGTATGACCCTTATGCGGTATACTCCGTTAGAAGCGGCCCTTAGGCGGCTGTCAATGAGGGTTTTCGCCCGGCGCTTGTTAAGGCCGTGGATGTCGAGTTCGATTATTCCCGTGCTAATCATTTATTTTCCCAATTCTTTACGGTTTCCGCGTCTTTTTTTATAGCTTTTTTTAATCGTTCAATACTGTCAAACTTTTTTTCCGGGCGGATAAATTTGATAAGCCGCACCCCGATATTTTTGCCGTATAAATCCCCGTTAAAATCTGGGATATAAGTTTCGCCGCGGGGGGCAAGCGTTGATTTGCCCCCGCTTACGGTGGGTCGTACGCCTATATTCGTGACCGACGGGAGCCATATTTTTCCGATTTTGGTTTCGGATGCGTAGACGCCGTTTTTGAGTTTTATCAGATTTTCGGGGAAATATTGGTTTATGGTCGGCGCCCCGAGAAGCCTGCCCAGGCCCGCCCCTCTCGCAACTTCCCCGTCGTATGAAAACGGGCGGCCCAGCATTGCGTTCGCGTCTTCGATTCCACCCTGACCAAGCGCTTCCCTTATCCTTGTGGAGGACACCGCCGCGCCCTTATATTCAACCTTTTCTACAGCCGAAAAGCCAATTTTATATTTTTTGCAAAGCGCATTTAGGGTGTCTTTATCACCGGCGGCGTTTTTTCCGAAACGGTAATTGAAGCCGCAGGATATAAAACCCGCATTTAATTCCTTAATAAGAATATTCGTAAAAAACCGCTCCGGCTCCATATTTCGTATTTCCGCGAAATTTAAATAGACCGACGTTACCCCCTTATCCGCAAGCAATCTTTCCCGCGCTTCGGCGGTCATCAAACAGAGCGGCTCCGCGCCCTTCAGCAATTTTTCGGGAAAATCGCTAAAAAGCGCCGCAACGGGGGCAAGGCCGCGTTTTTTTTGCTTCACGGCTTCGTTTATGACCGCCATATGGCCAATATGCAGACCGTCAAAGCTGCCCAAAGCGACAGCGTTTTTGTTTTTTTCGGTATTTTCTCTCAACTCTCAACTCTCAACTCTCAATCAGAATTGTTCAAACTTCGTTTAACGAACAAAGAACCAACATCCGGCCTTTTCTCCCCCAGCCCCAAAAAATCGCCGTTTTTTGAAAAAACGCGATACAGGCCGTCCCCTTTAACTCCCGTAAGCCTTGAAACGTCAAGCTCGCCGCCGTTTTGGAACCTTGTTTTCTGCGCGTCCGTTATATAAACCTCAGCAAAATCGGAAAATACGCTTTCCAAGGGGATTACAGCTTCGTTTAATCCGCTTTTGGCTGCCAATGCCCGCAATTCGTCCTCAGTATATGAATTATCAATAGAAAAACCGTTTGATTTCGTCCTTTTCAAAGCGGTCATCACCGCCCCGCAGCCTAAACTCGCGCCGATATCGCTGATTAACGAGCGTATATAAGTGCCCGTCCCGCACTCAACCTTGATTTCGTATTCGTTGTGCCCATAAGCGGCGGCAAGTTCAAGGGAATACACGTTTATTTCCCTTTCCTCCCTCTCGATTTCAAGCCCTTGCCGCGCCAATTTATAGAGCCTGACTCCGTCTTTGGATATCGCGGAATAAATCGGCGGGGTCTGCTTTATTTTACCTTTAAAAAAAGGAAGAACGGCAAGCACGTCCTCTTCCCGCGAAACCACTTCCGTTTCAGAAGTGATTTTCCCTGTTATGTCGAGGGTGTCAGTAGTTAACCCCAAACGGAATCTCGCGGTGTAGGCCTTTTCGCCGGACGGCAGGAAGCTCAAAAAGCGCGTCGCGCCGCCGAGGGCTATCGGCAGAAGCCCGGTTGCCATAGGGTCCAAAGTCCCTGAATGGCCCGCTTTTTTTTCACCCGTTATATGCCTGACCGTTGATACGGCCTTGAACGAGGTAACGCCTTCTTTTTTGTTTAATAAGATAAAACCGGTCATAAGATAAAGATAAATTTAAAGTGCAAAATGTGAAATGTGAAATTAAGGCCTGATTTCTACATTTTACATTTTACATTTCTAATATTTTTTTTATGTTTTCTAAAAGAATCGCTTTTGCTTCTTCATACGAACACCGCAGTTCGCACCCCGCCGCGCGCATATGCCCCCCGCCGCCCATCCCGGCGCATATTTCAGACGCGTTTACCGGCGGGTTTGTGCGGACGGATATCTTGAACGCGCCGTCTTTCATTTCCCTTATGGTCGCGCCCACCAAAACGCCCTCTATCTGGCGCGGTTTGGCGGTTATGGGGTGGCATTCGCTGTCATCGGAGCCGCTCTCGTTGAACATTTCCCGGGTTATTGTGATAATCGCGCACTTTCCGCCGAAATGCATCTCCGTAGTCCCCAGCGCCATTTTTTCAAGGGCCGCGTAGGTTTTCGTCTTTGTTTCAAACATTATTTTGTTTATATTCCCGGAGTCGCAGCCGCAGTCGATCATATCCGCCGCCATCCTAAGCGAACGGGAGGTCGTGTTGAAATAACGGAAACAGCCCGTATCCGTCGATATGCCTACGTAGATGCAATTCGCAATAACCTCGTCAATTTCAACCCCTAAATGGCCGATAAGCATTAAAACGGTTTCCGCCGCCGCGGCCGCAACGGGTTCCGCTTCCAAAAGGGTGTATTCGGCGAAAAGCGTGTTTGACGAATGGTGGTCGATGCACAAATTTATTTTATTCCTGTATTTTTCTATATAATCCTCATCGCCTAAAAGCTCTAAAGTCGCGAGGTCTACGGCTATAATAAATTCTTCTTCAAAATCTTGTTTTTCGACGCTTTCGGGGATAAACTCAAACATAGGCGGTATCTTGTCGAAACACTCCACTTTCGCCTTTTTCTCCAAGAGCTGCAAAGCTCTGCATATGGCGAAAGCGCAGCCTATAGTGTCCCCGTCGGGGTTTTCATGGGTCAATATAAGAAAATTGTCGTTATCTTTTATTAATTTGGCGGCGGTTTCAAAATTTATCCTCATTTTAAACCTCTTTTAACTTTTTAAACATTTCAATCCCTTTTTCAACGGAATCGTCGGCTATAAACTTAAAATCCGGGGCTTTGCGCAGGCCCAGGCGGCTTCCGACTTCATGCCTTATCAGCCCCTTGGCGTTTTCAAGGGCTTTGCAGGCGGCTTTGGCGGCGTCTATGCCTTCAACCGCGCTTATATAAACCTTGCCGTAGGACAGGTCGCTTGAAACCTCGACGCGCACTACGGTCAGGATCGCGCCGGCCACGCGGGGGTCTTTCAGCTCGCGTATTATGGCGGTGATCTCCCTTTTAATGTCCTCCGCGTCGCGGCCTTTTTTATATCCGGGCATTTTATCATTCCTTTATAATTTTGATTTCATTTGACCCCTTTAATGCGGCTGATGTAATCTATATTAATGATCTCATCACCTTTTTTCGCGTTCCGGACGGTCAGCCAATTGTCCTGGATGGATTCCACCACGCCCGTGACAGTGGCGTTCATCGTTGTTATATGGCATTTTTTGCCGATAAAACTTTTGATGGCTTCGTTCATGATAACAAACCCTTTCCTTCGCTTTGATTTTATAATATTAAGTATGCGCCTCTGCGTCTCTTCCCGCCTATGCGTATATTCAGTCAAAAGGATAATAAAAAGCGGGAAAAAGCACATCCACCAAATGGGGAAATCCATTATAATAATCACCCTTCCTATGAAACGCTTATTATTTCAGGCGGATAAGTTGCCCGTTCTGGCAAAATACACTTTTAAAGCCGTTTCCACCGCTTGATTCAGCGGGACATCGCAGCTTGCCGCGAACATTGCGATCTGTTTGTGCAAATCAGGCGCTATATCGCGGATTTGAATAATATCCTTTATATTCCATGATGCTGCTCATAACGTGTACCCATATTTTTATATTTTGCATTGAACCTGCGCAAAAACCGCATGGATATCAGCAATTTGCATAAAGCCCGTAGGGGACGCCGCCCTCGGCGTCCCGTTTATATCAAGATTCATCTAACTGCGGGACGCCGAGGGCGGCGTCCCCTACGGGAATTCTTCTATTTTTATGCATTTTGCCATTTTAATTTTGTTGTTTTACATTCTACATTCCCAGATGCCTAAATCCTCAATCTTCCCTGTATTCTTCTGTGATATACGCCTCAAACACGTCGCCTTCCTTGATATCGTTGAACTTGACAAGGCCTATGCCGCATTCGTAGCCGGACGCGACTTCCCTCACGTCGT
>WREG01000112.1 GCA_009779455.1 Oscillospiraceae bacterium | reverse complement strand
TCCTTGCCGCTCAATTCGTCCATTAAAGCATCGGTGATTTCGTAATTTGCCTTTGTATTTACGGTTTTCAGCAGATTTTTTGCCCATGAGGATAAATTTCTTTCTCCGGAGAAGATAAACGAATTGACCTGCCAGCGATTCCGCGCCGCTTCGTTGATATTGCGGACACCCTCGACCAAAAACTCGCCGTATTTATACCGTTTGTTGCGGTTTGTTTTCAAGACCTCAAACTTTTGGTAGGCCGCGTTTTTTGTGTATATTTTTATTGTTTCTTTATACATACTATGTATTCCATTTCATAGCTTCCTCCGCTTTAACCGCCGTCAGTTCCGCCCACGCCGGGCGGAAGCCGCTTTTTATGGCGTTCCTTGCGGAGCCTATATTCGACCAGGCACAGCAATAAAACGGGGCTTTCCCGCGGTTTATAATTTCTATGGCCAGATATGAAGTCAACGCGGCGGCGACGCCCTGCCTGCGGTATCCCGGCAGCACGTCGATGCCTATTTGCCACATGGTTTCGCAGTCGGCGGAGCAGCCCGCCAGGCCGATGAGTTTATCATTGTCATTTTCATACGCGCCGATGGCCAACACGTCGAGATGTTTGCGTTTTTCGCACAGGGCGTTGCCCCATTCCGGCAGGTAAAGGCCGTCAAAGCCGCTTTTTTCAATTATCCGCATTTCGCAGGGGACGGCCTTGTGCCGTCCCGCCATGTCTGATCTGTTTTGCCAGGCGGGCATAAAACCCGCCCCTGCGGATTGGCGATTTTTAAGGGTGTTCAATATATCAATGTCAGGCAGCCAGTATTCCGCCTGAAAAGCGGGCAAATAGCCGTATTTCGAAAATTCCTCCGTCAGCTGATGCAATTTAGGCGTTTCAAAGCATCTGTGGGGATGTTCCGCGTCGATATAATTTTTCACAAAATCATAAATCCGTTCGTCTACAGAGGCGACGATATTGTCCCCGTAATAAATCAGGTCGCAGAAAAACGGCAGGTTCAGGTAACGCCGGGCGTTTTCGTTCGGCTTTGATACCACAACCACGTTTTCATTCCGCGTAAAATCGTCAGGGGAGCAATTGGCGTCGGTGGCGTGCTGTTCCATCGCTATGCGTAAGATTTCTTTGTTTGTCATAATACTTCCTATACAGCCCAAAGCGGGATGATATAATTTCCTTCCCTCTTAACCAAGAACCTTTCGATATATCCGCTCCATTTCCCCCTGCCCGAAAATGACCGGAACGGGGTAAAGCGGGTTTGATTCCTTTAAAGCCCGTTTCGCAAGCGCCGGGATATCCTCTTCTTTCAATTCCGCGATTTTATCGGGGATATCCATTTTTGCGTTCATTTCCCGTATCGACGCTATGAATTTTTCGGCGTTGAATTTATTGTCATTTGCATTGTCCGCGATATCTGCGGCGGCGGCCATTTCAGACAACCGCTTATATACCTTTTCGCCGTAAGCTTCAAGCACATAGGGCATTATGACGGCGTTCGCGAGGCCGTGCTGTACGCCGTAATGCCCGCCCAAAGTGTGCGCTATGGAGTGTATATTGCCCACATAGGCGCGTGTAAAGGCCGCTCCCGCCAAAAAAGAGGCTTCAAGCATATTTTTGCGGGCTTCTAGGTTTTGCCCGTCCGTATACGCCGTGCAAAGGTTCCCGAAAATGAGTTCCGTGGCTTTCAGCGCATCGCGGCGGGTCCCGCGTGTATTGCTGCGGCCTATATAAGCCTCCACGGCGTGGCAGAGGGCGTCCATGCCCGTCCACGCTGTCAAATGGGGCGGCAGCCCTGCGGTCAGCCTCGGCTCCATAACGGCGTAAGGGGGAATAAGCGACGGGTCGTTTATGGCGTATTTCTCATGTGTCGCGCCGTCGGTTATAACGGCGGCCAGCGTCGTCTCGCTGCCCGTACCTGCCGTGGTTGGAATGGCGATAAGGGGCGGTATTTTTTTCAGCACCTTGAGCACGCCGCGCATTTTTGTGACGCTCTTTTCAGGCCTCGCTATCCGCGCCCCGACGGCTTTGGCGCAATCCATCGGCGAGCCGCCGCCGAGGGCGATTATGGCGGCGCATTTTTCGTTTTTATAAATTGTCACAGCTTCCTCAACATTGGCGACATTCGGGTTTTGAGCCGTGTTGTCATATAAAACGAGGCGTATGCCCGCGATTTCCAGCGCCTGCGTCAAATCTTTGTGCAAATCAAGCCCTGTAAGGCCCTTGTCGGTCACTAAAAGAGCGGCTTTTATATTTTTTTCTTTTAAAAGCCCCGCCAAAGGTTCAAAACCGCTCAACCTCTCCGGCCGACGCCAGGGAAGAACCGCGGCGGCGAAGCTGAATGCCGTTTGAAATAATCTGCAATAAATTTTGTACATTTCTATATTCCTTATGCTGTGCATTTTAATACGGCATCCAGCCATTTTAATATATCATTATAAATCTTGTCATTATCCGCCTCGTTCAATATTTCATGCCTGTCCCCGGGGTAAATTATCACGGTCGGCTCAATGCCCACGGCCTCGAACGCGTCCGCGAGGGCGATAACGCTTTTGCCGCTGAATCCTACGGGGTCTTTCGCGCCCGATATCATTAAAATCGGCAGATCTGACGGGGTTTTGGCTATCGTCCCCGGTTTTGACGCTTCCACAGCCAAAACAAGAAGGTCGCGAAGCCCGGACGGTTTAAAGTTTTCGGTTATAAGCGGGTCGCTTGTATAGTTAAGCCTGTTTTCCTCGCTTTTCGATACCCAGTCAAGCTTGTTGAACCCGCCGCCCGCCAAAAGGGACATCAATCTTTGGCCGCCTTCAGAAACCGCCGCCGCAAATTTGTCCGAATCGAAGGTTTTAAATAATTGCCAAACGATCCCTTGGGCCGGCTGAACGCTTTTGGGGATATAATTGGTGCCGCAGATTACCGCGCCGCTGAGTTCATCTCCAAAATTCGCCATATAAAGCCTTGCCAAAAACGAACCCATGCTGTGGCCGAACAGGAAATAGGGCAGGCCCGGATATTTTTTACGCATGATATTGCTTAAAATATGCATATCGTCCGTCATCCTGATATAGCCCCCGTTTTCGGCGGTGTAACCCATCGCGCTTATCGACGCGGCGGATTTCCCGTGCCCCAGATGGTCGTTCGCGCAGACAACAAAGCCGTTCCCCGCTAAAAATTTCGCGAAGCCGTCATACCTCCCGCTGTGCTCGCAGGCCCCGTGGGCAAGCTGTATGACCGCCTTCGGCTGTGTCTCCCCGCCCCGCCACGTCCGTGCGAAAATTTTGTCCTTCCCCGTGGATGAGTTGTAATACGCCGTTGTTTTTATTATTGACATTTTTTTCAGATCCCTTCAATATATTCAATGCATTAAAACATATAGACCCTGCATTCATACGGCTGCAAAATAAAATTATTCCCCGTATTCCCCGCGTTTTCGTAGCTTGCTATTTCAAGCCTGCCTTTGCCGAGGTCAAACCCTTCCGGCGTTTTGAATACGCAGGGCTTGTCGCAGAACGAGCATATCACCAGCATCCTTTTGCCTTCGTAATTCCGCTCGTACACAAAAAGCTTGTCGCTGTCCGGGTAATGCTCCTTATAATCGCCGTAAATGACTATTTCGTTCTCTTTGCGGAATTTCAAGAGCTTCCTGTAAAAATTCAGGATTGAATTTTCGTCTTTTTCAGCCGCTTCGACGTTTATTTCGGTGTAGTTCGGATTAATATGGAACCACGCCTTTTCGCCGCCGGTAAACCCCGCGTTTTTGCCGCCCGTCCACTGCACGGGCGTCCTCGCGTTGTCGCGGGAGGCGTACATGGCGAGCTTCATTATGGTTTTATCCGACAAACGCAATTTTTGGCCGAGCTTATAATTGTTGATCGTGGAAACGTCGTCATACATCCCTATTTCGGGCAGGTTTATATTGGTCATGCCTATCTCCTGCCCCTGATAGATAAAAGGCGTGCCGCTTTGGCATATATACATTGCCGCCAGCATTTTCGCGCTTGCCTCGCGGAATTCAAGGCTGCCGTAGCGGTCGATTATCCTGGGCTGGTCGTGATTTTCGATATAAAGAGCGTTCCACGCCCTGCCGTAAAGGCCCTCCTGCCAGTTCGCGTACACTTTTTTAAGCTTTTTCAGATTAAAGGGCCGCCGTATCCAGCTTGTGAGGAAGCTGTCCGCTTCCATATGCTGGAAATGGAACATCATGTTCAGTTCCTGCCCCGGGCCTTCCGCGATATGTTTCAAAGCTTTTTTCGGGGTCATCATGGGCGCTTCGCCCACCGTCATGCAGTCGTATTTTGACAAAACGTCGTTTTTGAATTCCATCAGGTACTCGTGAAGGCGCGGGCCGCCCATATAATGCTCGAAGCCCGTGGCTATTGGGATGGGTATCCCGTTCGGAAGGTTCTCTTTTTTGGATATGAAGGTTATAACATCCTCGCGGAAGCCGTCAACGCCCATTTCAAGCCAGAAGCGCATGATATCCTTGACTTCTTCTCGGACTTTTGGGTTGTCCATGTTCAAATCCGGCTGTTCCGTAGCGAAAAGATGGAGGTAGTATTCGCCCAGCCCTTCGTCATACTTCCACGCGGGTTCCGAAAAGATGGAACGCCAGTTGTTCGGGGGTTTTTTCCCGCCGTTTTTGCCTTTGCGCCAAAAATAATAGTCGTGACAAGGGTTGTCATGCCCTTTCTTGCTTTCAAGAAACCATTCGTGTTGATCCGAGGTGTGGTTGACAACCATATCCATTATAACCTTTAAACCCCGCTTGTGGCATTCGTCCAATACGGTTTTAAACTCGTCGAGCGTGCCGTATTCCGGGGCAATGTCGCGGTAATCCGAAATATCGTAGCCGTAATCCTTCTGCGGCGATTTGTAGAGGGGCGAAAACCAAACCGCGTCAACGCCCAGGCTCTTTATGTAATCGAGCTTTGACAAAACCCCCTTCAGGTCGCCTATGCCGTCGCCGTTTCCGTCCTTGAAGCTCCGCGGCCATATCTGATAGACCGCCATTTCCTTGTACCAGTGTTTTTTTATGTCAGCCATGTGCAAAACCTCTTTATTTTTATTATTACATACAGTTTAACATATAAAACTTTGATTGTGAAGTTAAATTTTAAATTTTTAGGTTGAAATCCGTTTATTTTTATGCTATAATTAACAGACTTCAAATAAATAGGGGTTTAACAATGAATTCATTCAGCGAAGTATGGGAACAGGTTCTTATTTTATGTAAAAAAAAGATAAATGAAGTATCCCTCGGGCTTTGGGTAAGCACCCTGACGCCCGTTAAATTTGAAAATGCCGTAGTGACGCTCGGAGCCGATACCTATTTTAAAAAAGATATCGTCATGGACAAATTTTTTGAAACGATACAAAATACGTTTTCAGAAGTAATGGGTTTTAACATTACATTAAGAATAATTATTTTAGACGATACGGAAAATCCTTACGAATATGAAACGGAAAACCTGGGGGATGAAAAGTATCCTGAGGAACGCCAGGAATTTACTTTCGATAATTTTGTCGTAGGTTCGTCCAACAAATTCGCCCATGCCGCTTCCCTGCGGGTCGCGGAAGCCCCCGGCAAAGCATATAACCCTCTTTTTATATATGGGCGGTCAGGTCTCGGAAAAACACATTTATTGCTTGCCATAGAATCGGCGATAAAAGAAAAATACCCCCGCTTCGAAACTTTATACACAACATCGGAAAAATTTACCAACGAACTCATCAGCTGCATAGCGGAAAAAAATACTGCGGCTTTCCACAACAAATACAGGAACGTGGATGCGCTTTTGGTTGACGACATACAGTTTATCCAAAAAAAAGAAGCCGCCCAAGAAGAATTTTTTCACACGTTCAACACACTTATACAGGATAAAAAACAGGTTGTCATGACCTCAGACAAGCCGCCGAAAGAATTGGACATACTAGACGAAAGGCTCAGAACCCGTTTTGAATGGGGGTTATTGGCCGATATACAGCCGCCCGACATAGACACGCGAATGGCTATAATCAAACGCATGGTCAGACAGCAAAACCTCAAAATACCCGACGCGGTCATAGAATATATGGCGGAAAAAATAAAAAGCAATATAAGGCAATTGGAAGGAACTGTAAAAAAAATCTCAGCTGAACGCAAGCTGAACGAAGACACGCCTTTAATAAAGCTCGCGGAAAAGGTGGTAAACGAAATAATAACGGACAACCAGCCGATATCCGTAAAAGTCGAAAACATAATTAAAACCATAGCCGATCATTATAACATATCTCCCGGGGATATAAAGTCCGAAAAAAAATCCGCTAATATATCCCAGGCGCGCCAAATATCAATGTATGTGCTGAGAGAAGCGACAGACCTCCCCCTTCAGAGCATAGGTGAATTTTTCGGCGGAAAAAATCATTCAACCGTGCACTACTCAATAGAAACCGTGGAAAAAAAGATGAAAAAGGACGCTGCCATGAAAAATACAGTTTACGGCATTATAGAAAAACTGCAAGAATAATGCCCATATGGAAATAGTGTTTGAACATCTTTTTATTTTAAACCGACAGAATATGAACAGTTTCATCATTTTTACTTATAGGAAAT
>WREG01000111.1 GCA_009779455.1 Oscillospiraceae bacterium | reverse complement strand
TGTTTATCCTTATATTAACGGTATTCCTTTTCGCGCTTACGGTATTTATAAGCTATAATGTTTTTTTAAAGCGCGGCAGGGGTTCGCCGCCCCCGCCTCCGTTTGAAACCGGCGAAAGCTCGGAGAGCCGCACAAACGCGGAAAGCCGCGCCGAAACAAGCGGCTATTTCACCGAAACCGTGTCTGAAGACGGGACGCCAAGCGATTTATACGGATTGGCGACCGGAAGCGGCGCGCAAACAGGCTCTGACGCCGGAACCTCCGCCGCTTCAGGCAATACAACGGCAGCGCCGCCTGAAACTTCAAATAATGTCGGAGGGGGATATGCGGAGCCGGACGAGCTGCCCGTGCCCGCTGTGATAACCATAAACGAAACGTCGTGGGAATTGGCTTTGGTCAATATCAATTACAAACTGCCTGACGGCTTTGTCCCCGAAACCGCGCCCTCAATAAAAGGCAGCGATATCCTTTTGGACAAAAGAGCGGCGGTTTATTATCAGTCAATGTATGACGCGGCCAAAAATGAAGGTGTAATTTTAACCCCTTATTC
This sequence comes from Oscillospiraceae bacterium, assembly GCA_009779455.1. Taxonomy (GTDB): domain Bacteria; phylum Bacillota; class Clostridia; order Oscillospirales; family Acutalibacteraceae; genus WREG01. The sequence continues at coordinate 6,045 of WREG01000111.1, read as the reverse complement.
AGGGTACCGCAGCATAAGCCGACAGAAAACCAATTTTGAAAATAAGACGCAGCATTATAAAAATCAGGGCTACGGCCAGGCAAAAGCGCAGGTGCTTGCGGCGCAGGTAATAATGCCGCCGGGGTGCAGCGAGCATAATATGGGGCTGGCGATGGATATTTGCAATACGGAAACCTCTTTTGAAAACAGCGGCCAATTCAAATGGCTGAACGAAAACGCGGCGGATTACGGGTTTATCCTCAGGTACGCCAAAGACAAACAGAAAATAACCGGCGTTATTTACGAGCCGTGGCACTGGCGGTATGTAGGCGTCGAAAACGCTAAAGCCATAAAAGCGAGCGGGCTTTGTTTGGAAGAATACCTTTCCTTGAGTTGATATGCCGGTAAAACATGAAAGCTGAAATTGAGAACATAGGCGGATTTAAGCTAATAACGTCCCCCGAACACCGTTTCGGGGCGGACGCCTTTTTGATTGCCGCTTTTTCAAAGCCTGAAAAATCGCATAATATCGCCGACCTTTGCACGGGCTGCGGGATTATCCCGTTTTACCTCATGCGTTACGGCATTGAGCCGCCCGTATATGCCGTGGATATCGAAAAAAACGCGATAGAACTGCTTGAAAGCTCTGCCGCGTTAAATAATCTTGAAAAAAACATTGTCCCTGTCCTCGCTGACCTGAGAAGCCTTAAAGGGCTGCTGCCTTTTAACTTTTTCGACCTTATAACCGCGAACCCGCCCTATAAACCCGCCGGTACGGGCAAACTGCCGTGTAGCGCCGCCGCGAAAACCGCCAATCATGAGACGAGCTGCACTTTTGAAGACGTATGCGAAAGCGCCGCGAAGCTGCTCCGCCCGGGCGGCAGGTTTTGCGTCTGTATGCGCCCCGAAAGGCTGGCGTCCGCGTTCGATGCTCTGCGGCAAAATAAAATCGAGCCGAAAAGGCTCCGTTTCGTATCGGACAAGCCCTCTTCAGCCCCGTTTTTGGCTCTTATCGAAGGCAGGAAATGCGGGAAAAAGGACGGGCTTGCTACGGAGCCGCAGCTCTGCATACGCAATGAAAAGGGTGCAGAAAGCGAAGAAATGAAAAAAATATACAACCCCTAACCCTTATATCCTAAACCCTATATCCTCAGTAATAATGGCCGTTATCAACCCGCGCGGGGTAACGTCAAAAGCCGGGTTATAATATTTCGCGTTTTCCGGGGTTTTCCGCTCTTTATAATGAAGGGTTGAGATTTCATCCCCGCTTCTTTCCTCAATTATAATATCCGCGCCGGACAGGCAATTTTTATCAAAAGTCGAAAGGGGGGCGCAGACATAAAACGGTACGCCGAAATATTTTGCCGCTATGGCGAGGGGCAGGGTTCCGATTTTGTTCGCGGCATCCCCGTTGGCCGCTATCCTGTCCGCGCCGACGAAAATCGCATTTATTGTGCCTTTGGCCATAAGACTTGCCGCCATATTGTCGCATATCACCGTCGTGTCTATGCCTTTTTCGCATAATTCATAAGCGGTGAGGCGCGCGCCCTGCAAAAGCGGCCGCGTTTCGTCCGCATAAACCTTTATTTTCATCCCGCGCTCCGCAGCGATATATACGGGGGCGAGCGCAGTGCCGTATTCGACGGCCGCCAGCCGTCCCGCGTTGCAGTGGGTCAAAATGGTGTCGCCGTCATTTAACAGCGCCGCGCCGTTTTCGCCTATTTTCCGGCAAATTTCTATATCCTCAATGATTATCTTTTCCGCTTCGTCCTTTAAAAGCTGTTTGATATCCTCAATTTCCGCGTTTTTATTGTTTTCCGCCGCGCCCCTCATCCTTTCAAGCGCCCAGAATAAATTCCGCGCAGTGGGGCGGCAGGCTGCGAAATATTCTTTTAAACTGTCAAGCTCATTAAAGAAAGCCCGTTTATCATTGTTTTTTATGCCCCCGGCCGTGACGGCAAAGCCGATGGCTGCCGCGACACCTATGGCGGGGGCCCCGCGTACGCGCAGGCTCCGGATCGCTTCAAATATTTCCTCTTTTGTTTCCAGCCTCAATATTTTTTCTTCGTTCGGCAGGAGCGTCTGGTCTATTATGGCAAGGCAGTTCCCGTCCCTGTCAAAATCAAGGGTGCGGCCGTTTAAAGGGGGATTCATAAACAAATACCTTCTTTTTTTCTTGTTCACCGTCAAGTATAATGATAAAAATACCGCATGTCAACTAAATTGGAAAAAATTTTGCTTGTAATTTTTATTAAAGTGTTGTATCATATAATTTAAACTGAAAAATAAAAGTTTAGGAGATGAAAAGATGGATCAAATTAAGGTCGATTTTACAAAAAAAGGAAGAAAAGGCGCGAAAGAGATATTTATACCGCCTGAAAAAGCCGGCGTTAAAATAGTAATCAATATTATCGTAATGGTTCTTACCGCCGCTATAGGCTTTTATTTCATGCTGCCCGCGATAAACCTCAGGTCAACGCAGTTTTACATGTATATAGCGATGGTGCTGGGTTCTTATGCCGCGAGTGCGTTCATAACCTCGAAAGCCTTCGCAAAACCCGAATATATGCCATATGTCAGAAGGCAGGCGACGGTCCCCGTTATAATCCTGCTGGCTTTCCTGCTTATTTTGGGCTGCGGCTATGTTTCCTCCGCCACGATTTTCCGCGCCAAGGCCTACAGCAGGATACTTGATATCAACGAGGCGCCTTTCGCGGAAAGCAAATGCAAGGTCGAGACCCTTGAGGATTTCAACAAAATCCCGCTTATCGACGCCGATTCCGCGAAAGCTCTGGCAAATAAAACAGTCGGGGATCTGGGTACGGAATGGGCATCCCAATACCTGCTAGAGGACACTTATACCGTATCTATAAATTATAAGGAGCAGCCCACAAGAGCTTATCCGCTTAAATACGGCGATGTTTTTAAATGGCTTAAAAACCGCAGCGAGGGCCAGCCGGGATATATCATAATAAACATGAACACCCAAAAATCCGAATTCGTGAAGCTCCAGGATATCGGCCTCGATAACATCAAATATACCATGACCGAGCATTTCGGCAGGTATTTTATGAGGATGGTGCGGTTTGAGCATCCCACCTTCCTTTTAGCGAACCCCTGCTTTGAGATAGACGACGAGGGGACGCCGTTCTGGACGGTCGAGCATATCACTAAAAGAGTCGGGCTGCTGGGCGGCGACGACGTTATAGGGCTTGTGATGGTCAACGCCTGCACGGGCGATATGTTCTATTATACAATAGACGAAATAAGAACCGGAACCGCTGATTCGGGGGTGGATTTAATGTGGCTCGACAGGGTTTTTGCTTCGTCAATCCTTATCGACCAATATAATTATTTTGGAAAATATTCAAACGGTTTTATCAACTTTTACATCGGGCAGACCGGTGTGAAGGTAACGACGCAGGGGCTTAATTATTTGGCTATAGACGACGACATATATATTTATTCCGGCGTTAAGAGCATCATACAGGACGACTCCATAATCGGCTTTATCCTTATAAACCAACGGACAAAGGAAGCCAGCTTCTATTTCGCGTCCGGCACTACCGAAGCGGGCGCCCAAAGCGCGGCCAAGGGCATAGTTCAGGATAAGGGCTGGGACGCCACTTTCCCGATCCTTATAAACGTCGACAGCCAGGCTACCTATCTTATGGCGCTTAAAGATAAGGGGAATATCGTAAAAAGCTTCGCGATGGTCAACGTGGATCAGGTAAACGACGCGGTCAGAAGCCCCAGCGACGACAACCCAAATATAAGGGAGTGCATGGAAGCCTATATAAGCAAGCTGGCGCAGAGGAACCTTTTTGTCAACGTTGACATGGGTGGCGGGAACCTGCCCGGAACCGCTGACGAAGAAGAGACCGCCGAAGGGACAATTGTGAGTATCCGGGAAACCGTTATCGGCGGCTACAGCGTGTATTATATAAAACTCGCCGACGACAGCGGCTGGTACACGCTGTCAATTTCAACCGCGCCCGAAGCGGCCATATGCGAGGTTGGCGACAAGGTGAAAATATATTACAAGCCCGTCGAAGATGGCATAAATATTATTTCTGCTTTTAAAATTGAATTGCAGTAATCGACGGCTAATCTCCGTAGGGGCGGGCTTCATGCCCGCCCTTTGATTTTTTGTAATGATATTCCATAAATATATAACCCTTTCCCGTGAAAAATAACAGATGTATTCACGGGAAAGGATCATTATTATGAAAAATACAAAAAGAATTATAACGATATTGACCGCGGCGGTTTTGGTTATGATGTCCGCGTTTCCCGCCTTCGCGGCGAGCGGAACGCACACCGTCGCATCAGGCGACTCCATGTGGAAAATCGCGGTCAGATACGAGATCGGCCTGTCCGAGCTGATAAAAGCCAACCCGCAAATCGCAAACCCCGCCCTTATTTATCCCGGGCAGAAAATTTCTATCCCGAACATCGACGATGTGAAAGCTTTGGAAGCGGAGGTCGTCCGGCTGGTAAACGTTGAGCGCGCCAAGGCGGGCCTGCCCGCCCTGACGGCCAACTGGGAGCTTAGCCGCGTGGCGCGGTATAAATCGCAGGATATGATAGACAAAAAATATTTCGACCACAAATCCCCGACCTACGGGACGCCCTTCGATATGATGGAGGCCTTCGGCCTGCGTTTTTCGGCGGCGGGCGAAAATATAGCGATGGGCCAGCGAACGCCGCAGGACGCAATGAACGCGTGGATGGGGTCCCCCGGCCACAGGAGCAACATTTTAAGCCCGGCCTATAACCAAATCGGCGTGGGCGCGGCCAAAGCTTCAAACGGGACATGTTACTGGACGCAGATGTTCATCAAATCATATTAAAAGTTTGAAAACCTGTTTTCAAATCAGCCCCCCGCATATATCCGCTCCACCTTTGGGGCGGAGATTTGCTTGAAGCTCCCGTCGGCTCTTAAAATGCCGCAGACCGTGCCGCTTTTATATACGATAAGCCCGTCGCCGGGGATTTCGTCAATGATGCCGTATGCGTTTTCGAGCAGCAAGTTGCCTTTCATATCATAAATATCTTTATTACAAAACCGTTACAAATAGATACAAAGCTGTAATATTTGAAAGCATCCTTAAATCCTAGCTGTAGTATGAATAAAGTTAAAATCCAGCTTGGCGATACATAATTTAGTGTTTTTTGCATGAATTTACCAGCCTAAATTTGTATCATTTATTTGTCTTAAATATAACAATTCTTTTAACATTTTGGTCATTCAGCTTAAAAACGGCTGCCAAAAATATAAAATAATCTATAAACCCCTGAATAAATCAGCTTTTTCTATATATTTTCATAAAATATTTGTTGACATTTGATATATTATAGTTTATAATAAATGCCGATGAAGGAGGTGCCGGATATGGACGACGGTCAATTTATGCTAAGCCTTGAAGATATAGAGAACGGGTTCAACAATAATTTCGTAAAAAGCAATAATAGCAGCGATTATAACGAGCCGGAAAAAGGAATCTTTTATAAAATACTTATAATATCTTTGTTTGTATTTTTAGCCGCTTTAATGGTTTTCTCGGTCGTTAAATTCATACAATTCAAAAGAAACCCGTATGACGCGTTCATTTTCGGCTACAAGCCGCTGATATCCGCCGACGACACGATGGGGGTTTCCCTGCCTGAAGGCTCTTTGTATATAATAAGAAAAACGCCTTTCGATGAGATAAAAGAAGCCGATATAATAAGCTTTACAACCGAGGACGGCAAATTCATCACGCACAAAGTGGCCTCAGTCACACTCAGCGGCGTCCGCACAAGGGGCGAAACCCCCCCGCTGCTTGATATGTACATGCTGACGGACGAAAACGTAAAAGGCAAAGTGATCCGTGTATATTCCCCTATATCAAAAGCCGCACAGGTAATTATCAAGCTTGCGGCCGCTTTAATTGAAACAATAATTATATTGGCCCTTGCGTTTATTTTATATAAATGGTTTTACGACAAAGTCCCGGAAAAGTTCAGGATAATAAAACTGAAATCCGGGATCGGCGGTAAAAAAAAACATAAACAGGCCGCGTT
>WREG01000110.1 GCA_009779455.1 Oscillospiraceae bacterium | reverse complement strand
GTCATTTTCCTGATTCGGATAAACCGGGATTCTGTAGGGGCGGATTCAATATCCGCCCGTAATATAGATTCGTTTGACCTGCGGGCGGATATGGAATCCGCCCCTACGGGTTCTAAAACATTTTCCTCCAGCCATTTCGCGATTCCGTCATTATCGTTTGTATCGCATATAAAGCCCGCGGCGGCTTTTACCTCGTCAAGGGCGTTTTCCATGGCTATGCCGACGCCGCAGTATTCCAATAAGTCAATATCGTTGGTGTCGTCGCCGAACGCGGCTATTTCATTTCGGTTTATGCCCCATTTTTCAGCGAGGACGGCGACGGCTCTTGATTTCGTGGCTTCTTCATGCATTATCATAGCGAAGCCGTCGTTGCTTATCCATAAATGCAGGCCGTCCGCCAGGTGCTTTTTTATTAGCTCAACAACCTGCGGCGTTTCCGCCAGTGCGTATAATTTTTCCACGTCGGAATTGATTTTATTGAAATCCGCTTTCTCGTAATGCAATATTTCCGGCCATTTTTCGGTTATATTGAAATTTGTATGATGCGCATCGCCGTATTCGACGGCTATTTTATACCCCGCGCTGTCGGCGGCTGTCAATAAGCCGCGCAGCTTCTCTATCGGCATAAACCTGCTGTATATAAGCGTTTCGCCGTCATAGGCCGCCGCACCGTTCATTCTTACATACCCGTCGAAAAGCTCGTCCGGCGCGAAAATTTTAGAGCTTGCGCCCCTGCCTGTGGCGTATGCGGTTTTTATGCCTTTCCCGCGGCACTTTTTCAGCGCGGATATCGTCCTTTCGGATATAGTTTTGTCAGAACGGAGCAGTGTGCCGTCGAGGTCTGTTACTATCATTTTAATTTTCATATGATACCTTTATTTGTCTTCCCGAAAAACAAATTCGACCCGCCGCCGCTTTTTGTGATTTCTTCCTCAGAAATGCCCGCGTTTTCGCTTATAAGCTTCGTCACAAGCGGAGAGCAGAACCCGCCCTGACAGCGGCCCATTCCCGGCCTGACGCGCCTTTTCACCGCGTCTATGGATAAAGCGGGCAGGGGCGCCTTTATGGCGTCGATTATCTCGCCTTTGCTTATCTCCTCGCAGCGGCAGACGATAATGCCGTAATCGGGGTTCTGCTTTATGATTTTCTGCTTTTCTTCGATCGGCAGCCCGGCTATCGCGGGTTTATGTATACGGTTCGGGTTATATTTTTCATTCGGAAGCACTTGCATTTCACCGCTTAGTATTTCAACCGCGAATTTGGCGATATCCTCCGCTATGGCGGGTGCGCTCGCAAGGCCGGGGGACTGTATCCCCGCGGCGTGGACGAGGTTTTTTATGTATTCGGACTTTTCGATGACAAATTCCTCTTCGTAAGTGGGGGCGCGGATGCCCGCTAAATAGGCTATGGCGTCCGACGGCTCAAGGCCTTTCACTAAATTAAGGTGCGTCTTCAGAATTTTATCTATATTTTCCTTATTGGTGGAAAAATCCTCCCGTTCGGGTATTTCGTAGGCATCGGGGCCGACGAGCACGTTGCCGTCCGCTGTGGGCATCAGGCCGCCGCCCTTTGAATCCGACGTTAACAGGCTGAGTTTCAGCATACCCATGGAAGCGCGGGGGATATGCCCCTTCTTTTTATCCAATATCACGATTTCGCCCTTGCGGGGGTGTATGCTGAAAAATTGGTCCCCCGCCATTGCGGCTATTTTATCCGCGAAACAGCCCGCTGCGTTGATAACGACCTTCGGCCTCAACGTCCCCCTGTTTGTCATGACCCCGGCTATCTTTTCATGCTTCGTCGCCATGCCCTTTACGACGGTATTCAACGATATCCGCGCCCCGTTTTGGATGGCGTGTTCGGCCAAAGCGACAACAAGCTTATAGGGGGAAAGCATCCCGCTGTTGGGGTTGAAATGCGCGCCAACGGCCGTGTCCGTGACTTCCGGCTCTATCTTTAACAGTTCCTCCCTGTTTAAATTCCGTCCCTCTATCCCCAAATTCTTGCATCGGTTCATCATGGCGAACCCCGCAAGCCTGGCCAATGGCCGCTCTTTGAAAAGGATGAGCGCCCCCGTCTTTTTATATGTTATGCCAAGTTCACGCGCAAGCTGTTCATACATGGCGTTGCCGCGAACATTATATGTGCCGCGTATCGAACCGGGGTGCGACGCCACGCCGGGATGGTTCATGCCGTCGTTGCGTGACGACGCGTGCATGGCCACGTCGCTCTCTTTTTCCGCCAATAATATCGAAAGCTTGTATTTAGACAGTTCGCGGGCGATCATGCAGCCTATGACGCCGCCGCCTATTATCAAAACGTCGGGGGCAAGGCCGTCAAGGCTGTTGTCCTCAAAACCCGGGACTGACATGCGTTCCGGTATATAATTTTTTAAGGCGATATTGTTGACGACGCCTTTATAGCCGTATTTAGCAGCTGTTTTGCCCGCTTTTACTATATCCTTATATTCCGCGAGTTCGCCCTCTAAAACGACGGATTTACGGGATTCGCGGCATTCTACGGAAGGAAACCCGCCTTTTGTCAGCGTTTTTTGCAGTTTTTCGATTTTATTTGGCATAATAACCACCATTTATTTTGTTAATGTAATTTTAGCCTTTTGCCGCCGTTTTGTCAAGTAAGCCGACAATTTAATTGACAATTAATTCGTTTAGGTATGGACAAATGGCGCATAGTGTGATATAATATGCGTATGAAAAAAGCAAGAGAAATTGCGGGACGGTGTTGCCCGCAGTGTGAAAAAACAGAAAACCAGGTGATGGCGGGGAAGAATCGTTCGGGGACGCAGCGGTGTTTTTGCAATGAATGCAAAAAATACTACACCCTCGGCCCGAAAACGCGAGAAATCCCCGAAGAAATTCGCCGGCAAGCTATAAAAACCTACTATGCTGGTGCAAGCGGTCGCGGCGTAGGCAAGGTTTTCGGCTTTAGCAAGGCGAATGTCTATAACTGGATAAAGGCACGTGAGCGCCTCGAAAAAAACGGCTCAAAACCTTGGAACTGATTGCCATATTATGGAATTAGATGAGCTTTATTGGTTTGTCGGGCAAAAAGGCAGGAGCGAAACCCGAGAAAACACCTATGTCATGACCATGGTGAGCCGTTTGCCCAGGCAGGTTGTGGGTTTTGACGTTGCGTTCGACAAGTCGCCGGGGCGGGTTCAAGCTATTGTAGACAATGCGCCGGAAGCGGATAACTACTGTACCGACGGCCGGCTTGGTTATATAGATGTGGTTTATCCGGGCAAGTACATTCGAAACGCGCATAATAAGAATGATACTTTCGCGGTTGAAGGCGTAAACGCCGATTTGAGGCATTATGTACCGATTTTGCGCCGCCGAAGCCGCTGTTTTCCGCGCAAATTGGAGACTTTACAGTCTGTTTTACAAGTTTTCGTTGATGCCTACAATGCTTTTGGCGTGGCTAAAATGAAATTTCGCCAAAACCGTGACCCTAAATCCCGCGAATTACCGTTTTCCGTGCTTGATTTTTTATAACCTGCGCCGTGTGTCCACACCTAAAAAGAATTATTTGTTGACTTACAAAGCTTTTGATGATACAATAAAATGAATATTATTTTATATTAAGTAAAGCGCCCGGGAAAGGTCAATGAATATAAACGGTCACAAGAAAAAGGTTTATATGGTTCAACCCACGTATTTAAACGGCAAAGCCGTTTATTTCCCGTTGGCGGCGGGGACGCTCATAGCTTACGCTTCAGCGGTTCCGGAAATTGCCGAAAATTATTCGTTTGAGGATATATTGTTTTTGCGCGAGCCCCTTGACGCCGCCCTTGAAAAAATGAGCTCGCCTTTTTTGGCCGGGTTTTCGAGTTACCTTTGGAATATTGAGTATAACAAGGCTTTGGCTAAAAAGGTCAAGGAAAAACACCCCGGTTGCATAACGGTTTTCGGCGGGCATCAGGTTTCGTCCGGCGGCTCGTTCCTTGAAGAGTTCCCTTTCGCGGATATTTTGATACACGGCGAGGGCGAGGAGGTTTTTGCGGCGCTTCTGCTTGCCTTATCTGGAAAAAAAGCCTTGGATGAAATCCCGGGCATAAGCTACAGAAAAAACGGCAGGGCAATTGACAGCCCGGCCGCTATGCCCCCCGATTTGAACTTGGCGCCGTCGCCTTATCTCGAGGGAGTGTTCGATAAAATAATGGCGGAAAACCCCAGCCTTGAATTCATACAATGCATAGAGACCAACAGGGGCTGCCCGAACAACTGCGCCTTCTGCGGCTGGAGTATGCGCGAATCCAAGGTGAGGATGATACCTTTTGAGCGTGTGCGCGAAGAAATAAAATGGGCGAGCGATAAAAAAATTGAGTTTTTGGGCTGCAACGACGCGAACTTCGGCCTTTTTGAACGGGACGGCGAAATTATTGATTTCCTGATTGATTATAAGAATAAAACCGGGTATCCTGATAAATTTCAGGTGTCCTTCGCGAAAAACAGCTCCGAGCATATTTTCAGGCTGTCTGAAAAACTGCACGCCCACAATATGAACAAGGGCGTCGCCCTGTCTTTCCAGACCATGAATGAAACCGCCGCGAAAAATGTCGGCAGGTCGAATATCGGAATCAAGCATTATACGGAATTGCTGAGGATGTACAACGAAAGCGGTATGCCGTGTTTTACCGAGCTTATCATCGGCCTTCCGGGCGAAACGTTCGGCAGCTTTGCCGACGGCGTGAACACCCTGCTTAAAGCGGGTCAGCATTCGTCAATCCTTATCCACATTTGCGAATGGCTTCCGGGTTCCGCTATGGGGCAAAAGGAATACATTGAAAAATACGGTCTTGAAATCTCTGAAATCCCGCTTTTTCAGGCGCACAGGGACATATATGAGGAAGATGAGGTCCGGGAATATTCGCGTATAATAACAAAAACATATTCTATGGCAAACAGCGACTGGATAGATATGAATATGTTCTCAATCTGCGTCCAATGCTTCCACCATTTGGGGCTGCTGCGCTTTTTCGCCGTATATTTATATTACGAAAAGAACGTAGAGTATAAAGATTTCTATTTGAAGCTTTTGGATCTGTTAAAAAACGGAGACGCTTTAGCGGGCAAAGTGTTTGCGGCTTTGCGCGAAAAGCTGGCCGGCGCGGTAAAGGGGCAGGGCTCTCTGGTCTGTTATGACGAAAAATACGGAACCGTCACATGGACCCTTGAAGAATTCGCATTCCTTGAGCTGATATCTGAAAAAGACAGGTTTTATGCGGAAACGGAAGATTTTTTAAGGTCGTTCGGTATGGAAAAAAATATTTTCGAAAACCTTTTCCGTTTTCAGAAAAGCATGGTTAAAACAATAAGCAACCCCCGCGCGGAAACAGAGCTTGATTATAATTTTACCGCTTATTTTAAAAACAGGATAAACGGCAGGGAAGCCGTTCTTGAAAAAAAGCGGAACAAAATAGTTGTCGAAGACCCGGACGCTACGGAAAACTGGGCGGATTACGCAAGGTATACCGTATGGTATAAAAGGCGCGGGGGGCAAAATACTTATTTGGACACGGCAGAGGTAAAGTTTGAATCATGAACAAAAAAAACATATATTTGATACAGGCCGGTTTCGGCTTTGACAATTCGCTCTATTTCCCTTACGCTGTGGGAACGCTTGCCGCCTACGCATGGGCAGACCCTGAAATCAGCGAATTTTACAACTTGAAAGAGCTTGTTTTTACGAGGAAAGACATAAAAAGCTTTGTAAAAAGCATGGAAAACCCGTTTTTAGCTGGATTTTCCAATTATGTTTGGAATTTTGAATACAATAAAGCCCTGGCGAAAGCGATAAAGCGCGAATATCCAAGCTGCGTCATACTGTTCGGCGGGCATAGCGTCCCGCCGGGTACAGCATTATTGGAGCAGGAAAGTTATGTCGATATTCTTATGTACGGCGAAGGGGAGGTACCCTTCACGAAATTGCTGAAAGCGCTTAAAATCACCGGTATCGCCAGGATACCCAATATCGCGTACAGAAAAGTCGGCAAAATCCATGTAAACAGGCGGGAAGAATACCCGGACATAAGCTCTTACCCCTCGCCCTATTCATCGGGCTTGTTTGACAAACTGATAAGCGACAACCCTGATGTGGATTTCTTAGCGGTTTTGGAAACGAACAGGGGCTGCGTTCATAACTGCGCTTACTGCGACTGGTGCATAGGCAAAAAATTGAGGCAGTTCCCCATTGAAAGAGTGCGGGCGGACATAGACTGGCTGTCAAAGAACAAAATTGAATACTGTTTTTGCGCCGACGCGAATTTCGGCATTTTCGGCAGGGATGAGGAAATTGTCGATTATATTATACAAAACAGAGAAAAATACGGCTACCCAAAGGTTTTCAGACCCTGCTACGCTAAAGACAAGGATGAAAGGGTTTTTAGCATAAGCAAAAAGCTTAACGCCTACGGTATGGACAAGGGCGCCACGATGGCCTATCAGACCCTGTCGCCCGCCGCTTTGTCCAATATAAACCGCAAAAACCTTACTCTCGGTCATTTCTCAAAGCTTCTGGCCATGTATAACGAGGCGGCAATCCCCGCGTATTCCGAACTGATCTTGGGTATGCCCGGCGAAACCTATGAAAGCTTTTGCGAAGGGATATGCAGGCTGATAGAATCCGGGC
>WREG01000109.1 GCA_009779455.1 Oscillospiraceae bacterium | reverse complement strand
TAGTATACCGTCCCACAGAGTATATTTTAACAGATTTGGACGGCAAATTAAACCCACAGCGATTGGCAACCACATTTCATTCCTTGTTGGTGCCTTTCGCAGAAAGGAATGGTCTTTAACATGTCAGGGGGGCGGGCATTATTTGTCCGCCCCGTAGTTTAGCCGTTATAATTTGATTCCCAACCTGCAAGGCCCTAAATCCTAATCCCTGATACCCTAGTTCGGTTCCGCCGTCGGCCTTAATGTGTAAATATCGTTGTAAAACTCGTTTTCGTGTTCGTTTAACGGCGGCGTGGGCATCAAGCCGGTCATGTCGTCGGACGAAACGGCCGTAAACTCATAGCTGTCAATAGGTTTATTTTTTTTATTTTTCCTGAACAAAAACTATCACCTCGATGATAGTTTTTGTTATCTTATATATTTTTAGTTATGGTAATATATGTTAAATATTCCCGGCCAGCGCCCTCTGCAGCCACACCGCCCCGATATCCATCGCGTTATAAAGCCCTTTCCGCTCGCTTTTTTTGACGATCCTGTCTTTAGGCCTTACATCGGGGTCGGTATTTATAAGCTGAACCGTAACCCTGTCCGAAACGTCAAGCTTGCCGACCTTTTTCTGCGAGCATACCTGCATCATCACCACGTAATCCTCATAAGGGTTCCCGTAATAAACCGTATTTTTTACGCGCACCAGCGGCACGCCTTTATATGTTAAAAACTGCTCTTCTTTTTTCTTGGCTGCCATATATTATTTCCTTTATTCTTTTATATTTAAAAATTCTTTGATAAGCGTCTGCAAAAGGTCGTCCCTGTCGATGCTGCGGATCATGTTCCGCGCGTTTTTATGCGTGGTTATATATGTCGGGTCCTCGGATAATATATAGCCCACAAGCTGGTTGATGGGGTTATAGCCCTGTTCCGACAAGGCGTTATAAACGTCAGAAATAATCTGCTTTTTTACGGCGTTTTTATCGTCTGAAATCGAAAATTTTATTGTCTTGTCGTTCATGAGCCGGCCCTCCCGCTGCGGTTATTTATGTGTTTAACGCAGTTGAAATATGATAAAACTACCTCTATTGTAAATTATAGCGCAAAAATCTATAAATTTCAATAGGTTTTAAAAATTATTTACATTTTAGGCCCTCTTATTTCCGCAGCCCTATGCCCCCAACAGCCAAAGCGGCCAGTGCGCGGCCGATCGCGGCGTCAACCTCCTCATCGGTGAGGGTTTTTTCAGCGGAACGGAATTTTAAGCTGAAAGCCGCGCTCTTTTTGCCGCTTTCGACCTGTTCGCCTTCGTATATGTCAAAAAGAGAGATGTCTTCAAGAGTATTTCCCGCCGCCTCCGAAATAATACGGCTTAATTTTAAAACGGTGCAGCCTTTGTCGCAGATAAGCGCCAGGTCGCGTGTCACGGCAGGGTATTTCGGCAGCGGCTTATATAGCTTTTCAAGGTTCCGCAGCTCTGAAAGCGTCTCAAAATCTATTTCAGCCGCGTAAACTTTTACGCGCAGCTCATAATTCTCCGAAACAGCAGGATGAATTTCGCCCAATACCGATATCCTTTTGCCGCCCTTCGTTATTTCCGCGGTTCTGCCCGGATGGTAGGACGGGTTATCCTTTACGGCCGCCACATCGAAATCTTTTATACCGGCGTTTTCCAATACCGCTTCTACGGTTCCCTTTAGGCCGTAGAAATCCGCGCCCGCGCCGTACATCCCCAGTACCAGCGTCCTTTTATGCTCCGGCAATTCCTCCGCGCCTTTGTTGGTATATGTGGTCGCCAATTCGTAAAGCGCCGCGCTTAAATTTCTGTTGTTATAATTTTTTGAAAGGACTTCCAGCATTGACGGCAGGGCGGTTGTCCTCATAACGCTCGTGTCCTCGCCCAATGGGTTCATTATTTCCACGCTTTCACGCAAGGGGCTTTCTTCCGGCAGCTTGATTTTATCGTAAGCCTTTTTGCTGATGAAAGAATAGGTTATAATTTCGCTGAACCCTTCCGAAAGCATGAGGCCGGTTATAAGCTCTTCGAATTTTTGCTCTTTGGTGAGGCTGCCCCGCGCTTCCCCCGTGAGCGCCCTGTCGCCGATGTTTTCAAAGCCGTAAAGCCTCGCTACCTCTTCCGCGACATCCGCTTCCTGCTCGATATCCGCCCTGAATGACGGCGCATACACATAACCGTTTTCGACTTTGACACCCAAAGCCTCAAGGTATGATATCTGTTGCCCGGCGGTGAGGTCAATGCCGATAAAATTATTTATCCAATCGGGATCAAAAGGTATTGCGGCTACTTCCTTTTTCGACGGGTAAACATCAACCGCGCCCGATATTATGTCGCCGCAATCCAATAATTCCACAAGTTCCAGCGCCCTCATAAGGGAGCGCAGGCAGCCCTCCCTGTCAAGCCCTTTTTCAAAACGCCCGGAGGATTCCGTTCGCAGCCCCAGTTTTTTGGAGGTCAGCCTTACGGACGTTCCGTTGAAGCACGCGGATTCAAACACTATCGTGTCCGTATCCTCCATTATGCCGCTGTATTCGCCGCCCATGACGCCCGCAACTGCCACGGGACGGTTTTCGTCGGCGATAACAAGCATATCCTCAGTCATATCCCGCTCTATTCCGTCGAGGGTGGTTATTTTCTCGCCTTTCGCGGCGTTCCTTACTATTACGTGAGAATTGTCGAGGCAGCGCAGGTCGAATGCGTGCATGGGCTGTCCGAATTCGAGCATCACGTAGTTCGTAATGTCCACGATGTTGTTTATGGGCCGGACGCCCGAGGCCCTCAATCTTTCGCGCATCCATTTCGGCGACGGGGCGATTTTCACGTTTTTCACCACCGCCCCCGCGTAGCGGTAGCACTTATCCGGGGCGTTTATGTCCACTTTCAAATAATTATTAACGTCATCGGCAGTTTTGTTAACCTTCGGCTCTTTTATTTCAAACTGTACCCCAAAGGTCGCCGCCGCTTCCCTGGCCAGCCCCGTCACGGAAAGGCAGTCGGGGCGGTTGGGGGTTATCTCGAACTCCGTCACAACGTCGTTCAGGCCGACGGCCTCTTTTATATCAAGCCCGAGCGTCTTATCGCAGTCGTCGCCCAATATAAATATGCCGTCCTCGGCAGCGCATGGGAAATCATGTGATGTCAGCCCCAGCTCCGCGAGGGAGCAGAGCATCCCAAAGCTTTCGACGCCCCGCAATTTGCCCTTTGTTATCTTTTTCCCGCCGCAACCACCGTGCGCGTCGCGCACGCAGGAATTGTGCAGGGCGACGGGGACAACATCGCCGGCAGTCAGGTTTTTGGCGCCCGTAACAATTTGCAGCGGCTCATTTTGCCCCGCGTCAACTGAACAGACAAGCAGACTGTCCGCGCCCGGGTGTTTTTCTATGGATAATATTTTGCCGGCGACGATATTTGACAATTCCCCGCCTTCGCTGAAATAAGCCTCGACCTTAGAGCCGCTCATGGTCATCCCGTGGGCGAATTCACTGTCCGTTATATTTAATTTGACGTAATCGCTTAGCCATTTCTTTGATAAATTCATTTGTACCTCCTTAAAATTGCGACAAAAACCGCAGGTCATTTTCAAAAAACAGCCTCAAATCGTCTATGGCGAACCTGAACATCGTCAGCCTTTCAAGCCCCACGCCGAATGCGAAGCCGCTGTATTCCTCCGGGTCTATCCCGCCGTTTTTCAAAACATTCGGATGAACCATCCCGGCCCCTAAAATCTCGATAAAGCCCTCGCCCTTGCACATCGGGCAGCCTTCGCCGCCGCATTTGAAGCATGACACGTCAACCTCGCATGAAGGCTCCGTGAAAGGGAAGTGGTGGGGGCGCAGGCGCAGTTTCGTGCCTTCGCCGTAAAGCCTTTTCGCGAACGCCAGCAGGGTTCCCTTCAGATCAGCCATAGTTATGCCCTTATCGACCACAAGCCCCTCAATCTGATGGAACAGCGGCGAATGGGTGGCGTCCACCGGGTCGCTCCTGTAAGTCCTGCCGGGCGCTATTATCCTGATGGGCGGCCTGTTTTTTTCCATGTAGCGTATCTGCACGGGGGAGGTCTGTGTCCTCAGCAGCATATTTTCCGTAATGTAAAAGGTGTCCTGCGTATCTCTGGCGGGATGGTTTTTCGGGAGGTTGAGGGCCTCGAAGTTATAATAATCCCATTCCACTTCGGGGCCGGTGGCTATCTGAAAGCCCATGCCTGTGAAAATATCCTTTACTTCGTCCAAAACTATGGAGAGAGGATGTTTATGCCCTATGCCGCGCTTTTTCCCCGGAATTGTCACGTCAAGCTTTTCCGCTTCAAGTTTCAGGGCGTTTGACTTTTCTTTCAGCCCCGCTTCGATTGCGGATATTTTTTCCTCGATAAACCCGCGCACCGTATTCGCCGTCTGCCCTATGACGGGCCTTTCCTCCGCGCTTAAAGAACCCATGCCTTTTAAAATAGCGGTGAGTTCGCCTTTTTTCCCTAAATATTTGATCTTGGCCGCTTCAAGTTCCGGCTCGGCAGTTATTTTGCCAAGCTCGATTTCCGCCGTTAAACGTATATTTTCCAATTGCTCTTTCATGTTCATGATAAAACCGCCCGTTGATTTATGATTTAAATTTTATTATAATATTATTTCACATAATATTCAAGCAATAATTTGAAAAAATAATATTTTTAAATAAATAGCATAAACGGGTAATTTTATTATTGCATTATTTATTAAAATAGACTATAATAACATAAAAAGGAGAGATTAGACATGATTTATTATTGCACATTAGCGGTCGGGGTTTTTGCGGTCATCGTATTTTTGGCTTTGCGCGTCAGCAAGGGGGGCTTGAACGCAATGTTCGCGAAAGCGGCGGCCAGCGTGCTTTTCGTCCTGTCCGCGCTGGCGGCGCTGATTTACGGTATGCAGGGCGACATAAGCTTCAAATTCAGGGGGATATACGGCGTTTTGATAACGGCGGGCCTTATATTCGGTATTTTGGGCGACGTTTTCCTCGATTTGAAAATTGTTTATAAAGAATCGAACAAAAAGGACAGCGAAGCTTACACCTATTCTGGGTTCGCATCGTTCGGCGCGGGGCATTTCTTCTTTATCGCGGCGATAACCTATTATAGCGCGTATTATAAAACCTCAAATCTGAATAAAGCGGTTTTATTTTCCGTCCTTGTTTCAATTGTCGCCGCCCTCGTAATATATTTCGGCGCGAAACCGATGAAGCTGGATTACGGAAAATTCAAGCTTGTTTCGGCTATATACGGGTTTATCCTGTTCTATATGACAGCCTACGCCGCTTTTTCCTATTTTTTCGCAACGTCCGGAGGCAGCATGAAGCCGCTTCTTGTTTTAAGCATAGGCGGAGTTTTATTCATAATTTCAGACCTTATACTGTCACAGACGTATTTCGGCGGCAAGGATAAGCCGGCATACGTAGTAATGAACCACATCGCGTACTACGCGGCGCAGTTCCTGATAGCCTTTTCGGTTTTATCGACGCTGCCTTTGCCGGAAATCAAATTTTGATGATATCCGTAGGGCGCGACGCGCCCTACGGAATTAAAACCAATTTTTCCAAAGCATTTTTAGCCTCATCGCTCAAACAATTCCCCGTAACCACAGCCCACGGGTTTGAAGGCTCGTAATCAAAATCCCTGCCCGAACCCCAGGCTTCCGTTATTTTATCGGTTTCCGGCAGGGCGTATTGCATACGGACGTTGATTTTGTAATTCATATTCAGCGCGAGGTTGTAATAATCCTCCGAAACGCGGACGCTTTTTAATATGTCCGGGGTGGTCGCGCCGCCGCCCAGCGGCCTGCCGTAGTAAAGCCAGCCCGTATCGTCGTAATACCACTCGTCGGCGGGGGCAGCCCATTCCGAAACGGGGCGTATTTTGCCGTCGTTTAAATCCCATTCTATAAAATCGTGGATTTTAACGCCGAAAGGGGCAGGGAGCGGCTCGACAACGGTTCTGTGGGGGAATGTATGCACCTCTTGGAGGGTTCTGTTATAGAAACCGCTTTCGGGGAGCCACGCTTTCATTTCATAATGCCTGTATTTTACGCCGGTGACGTCTACTTTGCCGAAATCGGGGCCTTCGGCGGTTATCACAAAATGCTCATGGATGCTTTGATAAAGATTTTCGCCTATTTTCGCGAACCCAAGCAGTGTAAATTTTGTCTCGTCGCCGTTGACGGCGGTTTTTTTATACATTTCTATATCCGTTTCGTCGCCCACGAAATCAAGGTGCGATGTCAAAAGGTCTTTTTCGGCAAACCCCCTCGACAAAACGTAATTATCCTTTACCTCCGCGCTGATCACCACGGGGACATAGGGGTCATCCGTGTTGTTCGGTGTGTCGAGCCACACGGTTTTCGGTTCGTACTGGTCGGGGCCGTTGTTTTTCAGAAGCCTCAAAAATTCTTCTATCCTCACACGGACCATAACGTCCTTAGGGCCGGTATTGACGGCCTTTATCTCTTTAGCAGTCCTCTCCCCCTGAATATATACGCAGGCGGCTTCCTCATCGAAGTTTTCGACCGTAAGGGCCTGCCCCCATCCGTCTTTAATATAAAGAGGCAATAATTCCCTGTCCGCTTTTATAAGAAGCAGGCAGGACACGGTTATAACCGCCGCCGAAAAGACGGCAATGGTTATAAT
>WREG01000108.1 GCA_009779455.1 Oscillospiraceae bacterium | reverse complement strand
TTCTTTTCGATAAGCTTATAAATATCTTGGTTTTTATTAAGTTTTAGGTCTTTTTGGTTAAATTTCCTGAAAAACAGCTCCGGGGCGGCCAATCGCAGCCTTTTGTCAAGCTCCGTCAGGTATGAGATGTTTATCGGGGCTTTCGCCCTATATATTTGCCCGTCAGTTATATCAAGCTTTTCTTTGAGGTATTTTTGAAGCCTTCCGCTTAAAATATACGCGGCTTCAAGCCGCACGGGGGCCAAAAGCGGGCGTTTTTTCAGGGCGTTTTTCATTATCAGCCTGAAATCGTCGTCCTCGTCAAAGCCTATTTCCTCTTCGCTCAAATCCCCGCTGCGGGTTACGCATATGATATTCCGCTCGGCTATCTGACGCTTCGGGAAAATCGACGCCATATGCTTGCGTATAATCAATTCCGTCCTGATATGCCTCGCTTTCCCGTCCGGGAAAAATATGACTGCCGGGACGTCTTTCGGGACTTGAACAAGCCCTATTGCAGTCCTTTCCGCCTTAAAAAGGGCGGCGGCATAGAGCGCTTTATTTTGCAAATGCGGGAAGGGGACTTTCCCGTCGATGATTTGCGGCGACAGGCGGGGCTGTATGTTTTTTTTATAATAAGCGTCGGCGTATTGCCGCTCTTCTGCGTTCAATTCTTTATATTCAAGGCCCCATATGCCGGCCCCGCGAAGCTCTTTATCAAGGTTTTCGTATATTTCGTCGCGTTTTTTATATAGAGCCGGCACGGCTTTGTATATCTTTTCTAAGATTTGCCCCGGCGTCATCCCCGTTTTATTGTCGGCGTTGCTTTTCTTCTTGTTTTGCCCGCCGGACGGCTCGTTTGCCATATCTATATGGCTGCCGACCCTTATCATAAAAAACTCGTCAAGGTTGGTGGTAAAAATCGCGATGTATTTGAGCCTTTCGAGCAGGGGGACATCGGACGCGGAGGCTTCCTCCAGCACCCTTTCGTTGAATTTGAGCCACGAAAGCTCGCGGTTTTGTGTATATTTTGCTTTTTTCATATTTAATCTTACTCTAAAATATCCGAATGCGTGCCGGTTTCAGACAGTATTAATGTCAGTATATCTTTTTCTATCTTATAAATCAATATCCAATCGTTTTGAATATGGCAATCACGATATCCCTGTTTGCAGCCATGTAAAGGATGATCACGATATTTAAACGGTAAAAGAACGCCATCAAGAAGCATACCTACTGCTTCTTTAAAAAGCTCCATATCATATCCGCGTTTTTCAAGAAGCTTTAATTGCTTTTTTATTTTATTTGTGTAATAAGGCGTATATTTCATATTTCCAGCGACCTCCACAATTCCTCTTTTGAGGAAAAGGGCCCTGCAAGCTTTTCTTCGCCGCTTTCTACACGTTCTATAAAGGCAAGTGTTTCAGGTCTTGGCATACTGCTGTATGCGACAATATTAAAAGGCAGACAATTCTGAATTCTGACTTGATGAAGCATCAAGTTAAAAGCGTCGCTGAAGGTTAACCCCATCGCATTTAGAATTATTCCTGCCTGTTCTTTTACCGTTGAGTCTATACGAAGATTTATTGTTGTATTTTTTGACACGCCAATCAGCTCCTTTATATAAATTTTAGCACAAAATGTTATAAAGATGTTTCCAGCTTCGCGACATAGCGCAAAATCATACGCGCCGCAGACGCGTCCGGGCTGCCGTCGCCGTTCAAATCCGCGGCGGCCAAAAATTCGCCTTTAAGCCCTTCAAGCTTTGCCGCGTGGCGCAATACTGCCCTCGCGTCGGAGGCAGTTACCTCCCCGTCGCCGTCGGTGTCGCCGGATACAATTATCGTATAAATAACATTTATACCGTCATCGGAACCGGCAATATCGGATACGCGGCAGCCTGTTCCCACAAAAGAGCCGTCGGCTACCGGCATATCGCCGCCGTCCAAGACGGTGAATGTTCCGCTTTTAAACGGCGCCTCATTTTTAAGCAAATCAAGCAGCGCTGAAGGACATAGCTCCGGCGCGACGTTGGCTATTGTTTTTTTGTTTTTTTCGATCTTTAATTTCAGATCCGGCTTAGTCGCGGTTTCAGGGGCGGCCGACGGTTTTTCCGTGCCTTTCGGCGCCGCGGCGGGTACGTTTGCCGGTTGCGAAGGGCTTATCCCGGTTTGCGACATACCGCAGCGGACACAGCGCCCATTCGCATAGCTGTGGCCCAGCGGCGGCTTTTGGCCGCCTGTTTGCGACATTCCGCAGCTGCAAAAATAAGTTGTATAACCGCTTATAAGGCAGCTCGACTGCACGGAAGACCCCGGCATATTGTAGCTATGGATATGAACGGTGGACGGTACGGTCGGAGGGGTGTAAACTGACGGCGGCGTATAAACGGACGGCGGGGTATAGACGGGAGGCGGAGTGTAAACCGACGGGGGCCTGTAAACAGGGGGCGGGGTGTAGGACGGCGGGGAAAACATGGCTGTTGCATTAATCATGGGGGCCAGCCTTAATACCGCCGCAAACGCAAGGAGAAGCATGAGTGATTTTGCCGTTTTTTTCATGATTTTACTCCCTTTCAAGCTTTATCAAAAAGCATTCTTGATAACAGTTGGCTTTGCGTTATTTATTTTATCAAATTCAGCCTCGAAAATCAAGCGTTTTTTTCGGTAGATATCCTGAACTAACGGATGTGCGAATTTTCTTCATACTGTTGAGTTATTATTTAAAATATGCTATGATTATTTAAAAGGTGGGATCGGGATGAAAAAGATTATAATGTTATTCATAACAAGCGGCTTGATTTTATTAACATTTAGCGGCACAGCCGCATATGCCCTCCAGCCGCCTTATAGTTCGCCAAGTTTTGACAATGAAAACGACTTGTTGGAATCGTTAAAAATGTATATAGAATATTATCCATATAAAGATGAATGCCGAAAGGGCTGTCATGTGGAACAGCGGCGCATAATCGTACCGAAAATAGCTGACCCGGATTATTATATGGAAAGCTGTAATTACGCTGACGCTTACTGGGGCAGCGGCGTGAATTACGCTTTTTTCGAGTTTTTAAGCGATAACCCGGAGCAATTGAACACGGGATATATGCCGCAACGAATCGGCATTTTAATATATTATTATAATCCAAATATTAAAATTTCTACGGGGAGCAAGTATAAATCCCCTTATGAAAAAGCAAAAATCACAAAAGGCACATATAAGGGCATCCCGTATTACGCTTGCAATTACAAGCAAAAAAACGGTGAAGAATACAGCCGGTATAACCTTATGTATGGTGATATTTTAATAGATGTATACGATTCCTGGCCTTTTACGGAAAACCGGATTGATTTGATAAGCTTTGAAGAAACCGAAATTCTATTGCCTGTTTTCATTAAAGAAAATAACATTAGCCCGGTTTTATTTTGGGCATCCGGCGGAATTGTCTTTATTGCAATTATATTTATTGGCAGCAAAATATGGATAAAAAGATTTAAGGCAAGGAATATTGACAAAACCCCGAAAATATCTTAGAATAGAGTGAATAAATATAAAGGACGGCGAAAAATGCCCGCACAGTATTCGGTCCCCCTCGCAAAATTAATAAAGGATCACGGCTTTGAAGTGCTGAATATGCCGCGGCGCTCTTCCGAGACGTATATCGTTTCAAAGGACGTAAACCGGCCGGGGCTGATCCTCGCCGGGTACGAGGAGCATTTCGACCCTCAGCGGGCGCAGTTTCTGGGGCTTACGGAGAACGGCTATCTGGAAAGCTTAGCCCCCGGCGAAAGGGAAAAGCGCCTTCAATGCTTCTTGTCGAAAAAACCTACCGTTTTATTGCTGACAAGGTCGATAGAACCCGTACCTGAGCTTTTGCCCTTTGCCGAAGAATACGGCGTACCCGTCCTGCGTACCGCTGAGGAAACCTCCAACATCATGTCGGTGATAATATCGTACCTCGGCGTGGAGCTGGCGGAACGCATAACAAGGCACGGCGTTTTGGTCGAGGTTTACGGCGAGGGAATGCTGATTCTGGGCAACAGCGGCGTGGGGAAGAGCGAAACGGCCGTCGAGCTTATAAAAAGAGGCCATCGTTTAGTCGCGGACGACGCCGTGGAAATAAGGCGGGTTTCATCCAAAACCCTTGTAGGCTCCGCGCCCGACAACATAAGGCATTTTATCGAGCTTCGGGGCATAGGCATTATCAACGCCAGACGGATATTCGGCATGGGTTCCGTGAAAATGACGGAAAAAATCGACATGGTAATACTTATAGAGCAATGGGACGATAAAAAGGTGTATGACCGCATGGGCCTTGACGACGAATTCGTGGATATACTGGGCATAAAAGTCCCTGCGGCGGTAGTCCCCGTAAAACCCGGCAGAAATCTGGCTATAATCATAGAATCGGCGGCCATGAACAACAGGCAGCGGAAAATGGGTTACAACGCCGCGCAGGAACTGATGAAAAGCCTCGGCATGGCGGAAGGGGCCGTGGAAGAGGAGCTTGATTTTTCGGATATGGGATATTGAAATGCATAATTCAGAATTCATAATGCATAATTGCTGACGGAAATTTTAGATTGCCGTATTATTTTTATAGAAAATTAAAAATAAGAGAGCAATGGTTCACTCTTTGTCAAATAATTATGAATTATGAATTATGCATTATGAATTAAATAAAAAGGATGTGCGAAAGATGTACAGGATCGGTGTGGATTTGGGCGGGACCAATATTGTGGCGGGCGTTGTCGATGATAAATACAGGATCATCAGCAAGGCTTCGACAAAGACCAATATACCCCGCCCTGCGGAGGAAATTTTCGACGATATCGCGAAGGTAGTAAAAGAAGCGGCCAATATCGCGGGCGTATCGCTTGACGACGTTGTGAGCGTCGGGGTCGGGACGCCGGGGTCGGTGAATAAAGGGAAGGGGATTATAGAATACGCCAACAACCTTTATTTCGACAATGTACCCGCTTTTAAAATGCTGGCGGAGAGGCTCGGGATGACGCGGATTTATTTCGACAACGACGCAAACTGCGCTGCGCTGGGCGAGGCCGTGGCGGGCGTGGGCAAGGGCGTCAAAAATTTCGTCGCCATTACCCTGGGCACAGGCGTCGGGAGCGGCATCATAGCCAACGGCAAGCTTATAACGGGCGTAAACTACGCGGCGGGCGAAATGGGCCACCATGTTGTCGTGTTTGACGGCGAGCAGTGCAACTGCGGCAGGAAGGGCTGCTGGGAGGCTTATGCCTCGGCGACCGCCCTCATAAGGAACACGAAAAAGGCTATGGAAGAGGACAAAGAAAGCATTATGTGGAAGCTGGCCGACAATAACCTCGATTTGGTGTCCGGCAGGACCGCCTTTGACGCTATGAGGCAGGACGACAAAACCGCCGCCGGGATAGTGGATCAATACATAAGATACGTCGCCTGCGGCATATTAAATATTATAAACGCCCTCCAGCCGGAAATATTATGCGTGGGCGGCGGCATAGGCAGGGAAGGCGAAGGCCTCCTGGTCCCCATCCGCGAAATAGTCGAATCCGAACGCTACACCGTGCACGCGTCCGTGCAGACGAAAATATGCAGCGCGGTCCTGGGCAACGACGCGGGGATAATAGGGGCGGCACTTTTAGATGAATGATTGATAAATTGAGAATTGAGAGTTGAGAATTGAGAGACATAAAAAACAACTCTCCACTCTCAATTCTCAACTCTCAATTAATTAAAAGAAGGCTACAATTTTGACCGATTTTTTATCAATACAGGATTGCCCTATACAAAAAAACGCCCCGCTCCGCGAACACTGCACCTTTAAAACAGGGGGCAAGGCCGATTTGCTTGCCATCCCTGAAAACGAACGGGCGCTTATATCCGTATTGGATCTTTGCCGCGAAAAGGGGTTGAAATACCATATTTTAGGCAACGGCAGCAATGTTTTGATGCCCGACGAGGGGCTTCGCGGCGCTGTTGTTAAAATCGCGGACGGATTTAACGACATAAGCATCGACGGTGACGCGGTAACCTGCGGGGCGGGCGCAAAATTGACTTCCCTTTGCCTTTTTGCCTTAAAAAGCTCCCTTTCAGGCCTTGAATTCGCCTACGGCATACCCGGAACCGTCGGCGGGGCGGTTTATATGAACGCGGGTGCCTACGGCGGGGAGATAAAAGACGTTATACTGTCCGCGCGGCATATAGACGGCAATTTGAATCCGGGAGAATTTATAAAAGAAAATCTAAAAATGTCCTACCGCAGGGGCGTTTACACCGATAGCGATTATATCATAACGGGCGCGTCTTTCAGGTTGAAAGAGGGCGATCCCGTTTTGATAAAAAAGGAAATGGACAGGATAACGGCGCAGAGGGCGTCAAAACAGCCCCTTGAATACCCTAACGCGGGCAGTATTTTCAAGCGGCCCGAAGGCTTTTACGCGGGGACGCTGATTGAGGAATGCGGGTTAAAAGGTTTTTCAATAGGCGGGGCCGCCGTCAGCGAAAAACACGCCGGATTCATAATAAATAAAGGCGGGGCCACAAGCGGGGACGTTTTAAAGCTTATCAAACATATACAGGATACGGTTTTAGAAAAGAAGGGCGTTTTGCTTGAAACGGAAGTAAAAGTAGTGCAGAATTAAGGCAACCTCTAAAAACCTTCTTCAATGGTTATGCGAGATAAAATTTCGCAGACCGCGAAAGACGACGAAGCCTTACTGTCAGGAGGATGACAAAGGTCTGCGGGATTTTAGCCGCATAGACGCGAAACGGGGTTTTTAGAGGTTGCCT
>WREG01000107.1 GCA_009779455.1 Oscillospiraceae bacterium | reverse complement strand
GAAAGGTATTCTTTTACCGCCGAAGAAAATAATATGGCAATCGCCTTTGCTTCCGGGCTTGCAAACCATAAATGGTTTTATCTGACCGATTTGTGGGTGCGTGAAGATTACAGGCGGCAGGGCCTCGGGGCGAAACTGCTGGCGATGCTGGAGGATAAAATAAAATCCGTCGGCATAGAGCATATTTATACCTGGACGTCGGGGTTCACAAACCCTGTATTCTACGAAAAATGCGGTTATAAGGCTTTCGCAGTGTTTGAAGATTTTTTCGAGGTAAAAGGTTATAACTATATAGGGTACAGGAAGGATTTTTATTAATTTAACTTTCCACACCTTCTTCGTCATCATCGTATTCATCCCGGATGTTGCCCACGACAGATTCGAGCAGGTCCTCCAGCGTGACAAGCCCTGCGGCGGCGCCGTATTCGTCGGTCACTATTGCCATCTGTACGCGCCTTTCGCACATTTCATTGAAAAGCCCGCCGCATTTTTTCGTTTCCGGCGCATAATACGCCTTCCGCATAATCTGCATTACGGTAACACCCTCGGGAATATCCGCGCCGACATATTTCAACAAATCTTTCACGCAGATAATGCCGATGATGTTATCCTTCGCACCCTCAAACACGGGTATGCGGGAATACCCTTCATTAACGGCCGTGCTTATTAAAGCGCCCATGGGTTCCGAAACCTCTATGGCGGTCATGTTTTCAATAGGCGTCATTACGTCCGCCGCGTTTATGTCGTCAAAATTAAATATGTTGTGTATCATTTCTTTGCATTCGTTTTCAATAGAGCCTTCCTTTTCCCCCGCGTCAACGAGAATGAGTATATCCTCCTCCGTGACCGGCTTAGCCCCTTCGTCAGGGTCAATGCCGAAAAGGCGAAGCGCGCCGTTTGTCGTAAGGGAGAAAATTTTGATAAGAGGCTTCGCGGCCTTTAAAATTACGAGCATCACGCCCGATATATGAAACGAGATTTTTTCGGGGTTCCGCAGCGCTATTTTTTTCGGGACCAATTCCCCGAACGCTATTGAGAAAAACGAAATCACAAGCGTTATAAGAACCAGCGCCGGTACGCTGACGAGGGAAAGCGGCGTCTTTGCGGGCAAATAATTACAGGCCGCTCTCGCAAGCGCCGGGGCGAAGCTTTCCGCCGCCGCCGCGCTTGTTAAGAAACCGGCCAAGGTAACCCCTATTTGAATTGCCGATAAAAACGCTGACGAATTTCCCGTTAAGGTTAGGACCTGCCGCGCTTTTTTATGCCCCTCCGACGCTAAACGCTCCATTTTGCGGTTGTTGACTGAAACCACCGCCATTTCGGACATGGCGAAAAACGCGTTGACAAGTATAAGCGAGAGCAATAAAACAATCCTGAAAATAACCGCTTCAGCGGTCACAGGGGTCAAATCCCCTGAAAAACTTAGGTTCCCCGCCGTACCAAACGATAACAGCGGCATAATACCTCCGGGGTCAGCCATAAACTAAAATCATCCTCTCAAAAAACAGAATTCAGACAACGGATATCATTACCTATAATATATGATAACATAAAATTTTATATATTTCAACTCCTTTTTATTGTAATCTCAACCGCAATATGCTACAATAGGCGCATCCGTATGCGGCTCGTCAGCTAATATACCGCCGCGCCATTGCGAAAATGCATGGCATTTTCATTAGTTTTTATAATAAGAATATGGATTATAATATCGAAAAAGAAGCCCTTGAACAGGGATATAAAAAAGTCTGCGGGACGGACGAAGCGGGGAGGGGGCCTTTGGCAGGGCCCGTGTTTGCCGCAGCCGTGATTTTGCCTTGCGGGGCTTTTGATGCCGGACTCCTTGATTTGGGTCTAAACGATTCAAAAAAACTGAGCCCAAAACGCCGTGAGGCCTTATATGACATTATATGCGAACGGTCTGTACGGTATGCCGTGGCGACGGCAAGCGTAGAGGAAATAGATGAAATCAACATATTAAACGCCGCCATGCTCGCCATGAGGCGGGCTGTGGAAGCATTGGATATGTGTCCCGGGTTAATTCTTGTTGACGGCAATAAAAAACCCGGAACGGATATAGAAGAATGGGTTATTATCGGAGGGGACGGCCTTTCGCCCTCCATCGCCGCCGCTTCGATATTGGCGAAGGTCAGCCGCGACAGGTATATGGCGGAGCTTGACAAACAATACCCGCAGTATTGTTTCGCGAAGCACAAGGGCTACGGCACCAAACTGCATTATGATATGCTGGCGGAATACGGCCCGTCGCCTGTGCATAGGAAAAGTTTTAATTTAGGGGTTAATATATGACCGAAGCGAAAATAAAAGGAAATATAGGCGAAATTGCCGCCGCGCGATATCTGCGTGACAACGGCTTTAAAATTTTAGCGGGAAATTACGCCACGAAAACGGGCGAGATAGACATCATAGCGTCAAAAGATGATATTATCCGCTTTATTGAGGTAAAAACAAGGGGAGAAAACGCAATGCTGCCCCCGTCAAGCGCGGTTGACAGGGAAAAAATAACGAATATAAAAAGCACAGCCGCCGCTTTTATTGCGGAAACAAAAATGAAAGGCGACAGGCGGTTTGATATCATAGAGGTTATTATTCATGATGACGGAAAAACGGGCATAAAATACATCGAAGATGCATTTTAGTGATCAGTGAACAGTGGTCAGTGGTCAAATGCACGACCGATACTGACCACTAATCACTGCACACTGCCCACTAAATATTATAACTAGGTCTTTAAGATGAGATATTTCGACCTTCACGCGGATACAATCGGAAAAATAGAGAAATACGGCGAAAACCTCAGGAATTCGCCCCGGATGGTGTCTTTGGACAAAGCGGCTTGCATAGACGAATATATTCAGGTTTTCGCGGTTTTTATCCCCGACGCCCTGCGCGGCGAAGCGGCCGTTTCTTATTTTGACAGGGTTTTCCGCTATTACAAACGGGAAATGGCCGCGAACGGAGATATAATATCTTCTTATTCCGACAAAAGAAACACGAAAATAAAATCCATACTGGCCGTTGAAAGCGGCGCGGCGCTGAACGGGAGCATAGACGGGTTTTTTCGCTTGCGTGAGAAAGGCGTAAAAATTTTGACCCTTACGTGGAACGGGGAAAATGAACTCGGTTCAGGGGCGTACTCAGAACCTGGCAACGGGCTTGCCCCTTTCGGTATTGAGGCGGTAAAAAAATGCGAAGAGCTTGATATTGTCGTGGACGTATCGCACTTGTCCGTAAAAGGCTTTTATGACGTGGCGCGGGTTGCGGAAAAACCTTTTATCGCAAGCCATTCGGGCTGCGATATCGCGGGAACCCCCGAAAGCTCCCGCCGGAATTTGTCCGACGGGCAGATAAAATGCCTTATAAAGGCGGGAGGGCTTATGGGCCTGACTTTCCACAAGCCGTTTCTGGGAACCGCCGGGGATACGGGCCGTCCCGCCGTTTTGCGGCATATAAACCGCGTGCTGGAGCTTGGCGGGGAGGATATCCTTGCCATAGGGAGCGATTTTGACGGCGGGGATACGGACGAAGAGCTTAAAGACATAAGCAAAATAGGCGGGCTTTATGAATATTTAAACAATGCCGGGTTGAACGAAACGATTCTGAATAAAATTTTTTATAAAAATCCGGAAAATTTTTTTAAGCGAAAGGTATGATAAAATATGAAAAAATTTTTAAATGAATTCAAGGATTTCGCCCTTAAAGGCAACGTAATGAGCCTTGCCGTGGGCGTGATAATCGGCGCGGCGTTCCAGGGGGTGGTCACGTCCCTTACGGACAACATACTCTCCCCGATTATCGGACTGTTCACGGGGCAGAATTTTGACACGCTGAAACTTGAGGTAATCGGCATAACCCTTAAATACGGCGCTTTTATTACCACAGTCATCAACTTTTTCATCATGGCCTTTGTCATATTTTTAATTATGCGGGGCATGAACAAAATCATGTCCATCGGCAAACACGAGCCCGAGCCTGAGCCGGAAATCGAAAAAAAGGGTTGCCCATACTGCTTTGCGGAAGTTGACAAGCGGGCCGTCCGTTGCCCGCATTGCACTTCGGGATTGGCGGACAATAATTTTTAATAATTTTTTAATATATTATTGACATTTCGCTGTTTTATTGGTATAATCATACTTAGTTCATTATAATAAAGCAAAGCGAAAGGACGGTTTTTGATCATGGGAATGGTTCAGACTTTTTTTGTAGGGATTCTGCTGTTTTTCCAGTCAATTTTGGCGCCGCTGATTTATGACATACCGGCGGGGCCGGTCGATTACGGCGGCGGGTTTGTTTATGAAGAAGCCGCAATCGGCGAGCCGCTGTATATCTTTGAAAACGGCGCGACGGAATATTTCCTTGTTACCCCGGACGTGCCTGTGCCGACGGTTGAGGAAGGCGTAAAATGGATACAGGATTTTATTTTCAGGATGACGGGCGAAACCTTCGTGCGTAAAACCGCTTCCGAAATCGGCGCGGGCGACAAATTCATCGCGGTAGGCGTACCCTCTCTTGGCGGCGGCGATTTTGCCGCAGATATCGCGGAGCTTAAAGCTGAAGGCGACGATTTTATAAAAAGGGTTGTTGACGGAAACGTAATTTTAAGCGGCAACGGGAACGGGCGCGGCTCTATGTACGCCTGTTCGAGCTTTATCGAGGATCAGCTCGGCTGCCGCTGGTTCACGCCGCAGCTGAAATTCGCCCCCGAAAAACAGGATGTTGTTATCGACGGGGAATTGGACGACACGCAGTACGCGCAGCTTGAATACCGCGACGATTTCTGGGCGGTGGTCAACCGCGATGCGAATTTTAAGGCCTTCCATAAACTCAATACATTTCAGGGCGAAAATATGGGAGCGCAGTACGGCTATTGTATAAATTACATAGGCGGCTTCTGCCATACCATGCATGATTTGGTGCCGTGGCAGGCTTTTTACGGCGACCACATAATCCCGCACAGGAACAACAAGCTCGTGGAGCAGGATAAAGAGCTTTTCGCCTACAGAAAAGATATAAAAGACAGGGTTTCGGGCCAGCGCTGCCTTACGAACCCCGACGTTCTCGCGATGACGATAGAGCATGTCCTTGAAGATGTCGCCATGCATGTAAACGCGGGCAATATTGAAAGGGGTTATATGATCGCGTCCGTCACCCAGGACGACAACAACGATTATTGCCAATGCCCGGCCTGCGAGGAGGCGGACGCCAAATACGGAGGCCCCACAGGCACTAATATATGGTTCACGAACCAGGTCGCGAGGGCCGTCAAGGACGCGTACCCCGACGAATATATATTGATTGACACCTTTGCCTATACATATACCCTTCCGCCCCCCGCGTTTATCGAGGAAAACGGCGACAATGTGCCGGATGGCAACGTTATCGTGCGCATGTGTTCCATCGACTGCTGCTTCAACCATCCCATAAGGGATTGCGGGCACCGCAGGGGCGATTATGGAATTTTCCCGAAAATGGGCCAGAAAGACAGCGATTTTGCGGAGTATCTGATTAAATGGGGCGAGCTGTGCGACATGAAGGGGGCGCAGATTTATATTTGGGACTATACCACCAACTACAAATTCTATCCCACAATATTCCCGAACCTGCAAGTCCTTTCGGCAAACCTCCAGCTGTATGTAGAACATAATGTGCGCGGCGTGTATGAGCAGGGCTTCAGCGAATATACCGGAGACAGCGGCAAAAACGGCGAATTCGCGGAGCTGCGGGCCTATATACTGGCTAAATGCCTGTGGGACCCCTATGTGAACGCGAACCGGATTATGGATGAGTTCATGGATGCATATTACGGCGCGGCCTCTGCCCCGTACATAAAAGAATTCATTGATTATTACACTAATAAATCCGTTGCCACAAACCATCTGGGCGTATTCAACCGTCCCGAGGCGAATGCCTACCTCGATGTCTTTGAATGCAAAAAAATGGAAAATCTTTGGGGCAAAGCCATAAAGAACGCTGAAGGAGAACAGCTTGAACGCGTTCTGCGCTCAAACCTCTGCTTCCGCTTTTATAAAGCCAACATGATGCTCCGCGAATTTTCATGGTTCAACCCGAACAGGCTGAACAATAACAAAGAGCTGTTCCACGACGGCATCATGATGGGCATGGACAGGTACAGCGGCCCCTGCATAATACCGAAGAACACCTACGAATGGCTGTACCGTCCCTTTGACTGGGGCTCGATGAAATCCTGGATCGAATTTATCGATAAGGACGAGTTGAAAGACAGGGAGCTGTCTTTGGCCGATTTAGAGGCGTACAGAGCCGCTCACAGCAGTTAGAATGCCTTTTTTAATCACAAAGCAGGAAATAGAGCAAGGCCTCAGAAAATTAGGCGTCAGAGAGGGTATGATGCTGGAAGTTCATTGTTCCCTCAGCAGCTTCGGCCATGTTGACGGCGGCGCTTTAACGGTAATAGAAGCGCTGAAAAATGCCGTCGGCATGGACGGGGCTATTGTTATGCCGTCATTCAAGGATTCGCCCGAACTTGCGCTCAGTGAAACGGATAAAAAATTGGGGCTGACCTTAAAAATCAGGCTTTTGAAGGGCGACGGGGAGAGATCCGGCATGGGCATTGTTTCGGATACATTCAGAAAAATGCCTGATGTTGTTACGGGCGAGGGGCAGTTCAGGGTTTCCGCATGGGGCAGGGACGCTGAAAAGCACGCCGCCGATTGGTTTGAATATCTGATAAAATCCGGCGGACACGCTTTATTGTTGGGCGTAGATATTTACAGAAT
>WREG01000106.1 GCA_009779455.1 Oscillospiraceae bacterium | reverse complement strand
GGGATGCTCCGATATACGGCAGGCCAGCGCAGGGGGCTAAATATTGCATTGAATGAACCGCATTATGTGTGCGGGAAAGATGCGGAAAGAAATACCGTCACCCTATGCAAAGGCGAAGAACGCTTTGTGCCGCGTGTTTTCGCCTATGATCTGACTTTTATATATAAAAAAGAAATGCCTAATGAATTCCGCGCCTTCGTAAAGCTCAGAAGCACGGCAAAAGCGGCGGAAGCTATGATAAAAATACATAGCGGCGTTGCGGAAATTATTTTTGACAAGCCGCAATTGCCCTCCGCCCCCGGACAGACGGCGGTTATATACGACGGGGATGTCGTATTGGGCGCGGGGATTGTGAGCAGTTAAAAAATTTTTAACTATAAAAAATTTTAGTTGACTTTTCACGTAAAATTGGTATATAATATAAAATAAATCAAATAGCGAATTAAAACGCTGACGGAGAAGCAATATTCCAATCAGGATTTTTCAGAGAATATCTTTAACAGCTGAAAGAAGATATATTATCCCGGAACATTTGCTACCGCTCCCGAGTGTTTTGCGAAAATTATAATCAACGCTCCGCATTCCCTCCCCGTAGGGGACGGCGTTTCGCCGTCCCGTATTCTCTCGCATTTGATTATAAACTAAGCAAAGCCGTCATTGCCGCGTTAAGGTAAATTACAGAGAGGCTACGCTGCCGTTTATTAAAAACGGCAACGCGGCAATTTGGGTGGAACCGTGGAGCGCAATAATGCTTCATCCCATAAGGGATGGGGCTATTTTTATATTTTTCGGGAGGAACAAATCATGATCAACATCACATTAAAAGACGGAAATATCCGCGAGGCCGAAAACGGGATAACAGCGGCGGATATCATCAAAGGCATCAGCATGGGCCTGTTCAAAAATTCGATGGCCTGTAAAATCGACGGCGCTCTCTGCGATTTAAGAACTATCGTGGATAAAGACTGCGTTTTCGAGGCTCTCACCTTCGACGACGAGGACGGAAAAAATGCGTTCAGGCATACGGCTTCCCATATTTTAGCGCAAGCCGTGAAAAGGCTTTACCCTGACACGAAATTGGCCATAGGCCCCGCCGTGGAGGACGGGTTTTACTACGATTTCGATACCGCCGAACCCTTCACCCCCGAAATCATGCAAAAAATTGAGGGCGAGATGAAAAAAATCGTCAAGGAGGACTTGGAAATAAAGCAATTCCTTCTGCCCGCTGACGAAGCCATCGAATTTATGAAATCAAAGGGCGAAATTTATAAAACTGAATTGATAGCGGAACACGCGGGCAAGGGCGAGCCTATTTCCTTCTACGAACAGGGCGGTTTCGCCGATTTATGCAAAGGCCCCCACCTTTTGAAAACGGGGGCGGTTAAAGCATTCAAGCTGCTTTCATGCACGGCGGCATACTGGCGGGGGGATTCAAAAAACAAGTCCCTGCAAAGGGTCTACGGCACGGCGTTCCCGAAACAAAGCGAGCTTGAGGCGCATCTTGCCATGCTTGAAGAGGCGAAAAAACGCGACCATAACAAACTGGGCCGCGATCTGAAGTTTTTCACCACGAACGAGCTTATCGGCCAAGGCCTGCCCGTATTATTGCCGAAAGGGGCGCGGGTTTTGCAGATTCTGCAGCGTTTCGTTGAGGACGAGGAGCAGAAGCGCGGCTGGATGCTGACGAAAACGCCCTTTTTCGCGAAAAGCGACCTCTATAAAATTTCCGGCCACTGGGACCACTACCGCGACGGCATGTTTGTCATCGGCGACGGGGAAAAAGACGGCGAGGTGTTCGCCCTGCGTCCCATGACCTGCCCGTTCCAGTATCAGGCCTATCTCAGCGAAAGCCGCTCATACCGCGACCTGCCGCTACGCTACAACGAGACCTCATACCTTTTCAGGAACGAGGCCAGCGGCGAGATGCACGGGCTGATACGCGTCCGCCAGTTCACCCTCTCGGAGGGGCATCTGATGTGCGCCCACGAACAGCTTGCGGACGAATTCAAAAGCTGCCTTGAATTGGCGGTCTTTATGCTAAAAACTTTGGGGCTTTACGAGGACGTTTCCTACCGTTTCTCCCGCTGGGACCCGGAAAACAGGGAAAAATATATAGGCACGGCACAGCAGTGGGAGGAAGCCGAGGGCGTGATGGAAAATATCCTCGGGGGCCTTGAAATACCCTACAAAAACGGAGTGGGCGAGGCGGCTTTCTACGGCCCGAAGCTCGACATACAGATAAAGAACGTCCACGGCAAGGAGGACACCCTCATTACCATCCAAATCGACCAGATGCTGGCGGAAAAATTCGGCATGGAGTACACAGACCGCGACGGCTCAAAGAAAAACCCCTATATAATCCACCGCTCGTCCATAGGCTGCTACGAGCGCACATTGGCCCTTTTAATCGAAAAATACGCGGGCGCGTTCCCCATGTGGCTGGCACCGGAGCAGGTGCGGGTTCTGCCCATAACGGACAGGCAGATACCCCGCGCCAAAGAAATCACGGATATTTTAGAAAACGCGGGCCTGCGCTGCACCCTTGACGGCCGAAGCGAAAAGCTCGGCTACAAACTCCGAGAGGCCCAGCTTGAAAAGCTGCCCTATATGCTCGTAATCGGCGACAAAGAAGCCGAGGACGGCACGGTGTCGGCAAGAAAGCGCGGGCAGGGGGATGCGGGGAGCATGAGTTTGGACGAATTTTTGGCGCGGGCGCAGAAAGAGGTCGCGGGGAAAATTATTGATTAAATAATCACCATATCGTAGGGCGAAAACTCAATGTCCGCAAATTAATGTCCTATAAATCACCGCACATCCACAAAAATGTGGCAAGCCCAATAATTCCCCTCCCGTGGAGGGGTGGCCCGCAGGGCCGGGGTGGTTTTCTAAAATTTTGATATAGCTTTTGGCTGGGGAACCACCCCGCCGCTTCGCGGCACCCCTCCACAGGAGGGGAATTTATGACAGCCAACTTTATAAGATTTCATTGGGATATATTGGGGGCTTAACTTGCTCACACCGTTGGAGGGATTTACCATGTTGGATAAAACAGCAGTTATAGACACTGCAATGCGTTACGCCGACGCGGTTAAAAATGAATTTTCCCCGTCAGCGGTTATTCTTTTCGGCTCTCACGTAAAAGGCAACGCGAGGGAGGAAAGCGATATCGACATCGGCGTTGTTTTCGACGGCTTTACGGGGGATTGGGTTAAAACATCATCACGGCTTTGGGATTTGGCTTATGATATCAGCTGGGATTTGAAACCCCATTTGCTTGACTCGACAAAAGATCAAAGCGGATTCGTGAAGCACGTTTTCAAAACAGGGCAGGTTATATATCAGGCGTGATTGAAATAGGCAGAAACACGGCAAGACCTTATTTTAAAAGGTTTTGCCGTGTTTTTTATTACGTTTTATCTGAAAATTTTCTCGTTCGCAAACTCTGTTTTAGCGCATTGATTGTCTGCGTAATAACAAATATTTCCGCAGGTGTGCAATCTGAAAAAACGGATTCAGCTTCGCGGATTATATCGGGCGCGGATACATCAATACTGTCCATTAGCAGATGATCCACTGTGGTTTTTAACGCGTTGGCAAGGGCTATAAGGCATGGCAATGAGAGTTTGGTATGTCCGTTTTCGATTTTGCTCATATGCTGTATGCCAATCCCCGCAAATTCCGCAAGCGTTTCCTGTGTCAGCTTCAAAGCAAGCCGCCGTTCTTTTATTCTCCGACCTATGAGTTCATAATCGGGCATGAATTCCATATTGCATACCGTCCTTCAAAAATTTTTTCTTTTTCCTATTGTATTTGAAGTCGGTATGCAGTATAATGTCTTGTATGGCTATACATGCTATGCAGGATAATACATAATTAAAAATGAGATAATATTATGTTTGATTTTACCAAATGGACTAATGAAAATACCTTATCATTCATTACAACAGCTTTTGCCGTTATAGGCGGCTTTTTTGCCTATATCCAATGGCGAAAAAGTGTAAAGTTACGATGTTCTGAGTTTATCAATCAAATAATCGAAAAACTACGTTTTGATAAAGATATGGCAGAAGCTTTATATTTAATTGATTATAAACAAAATTGGTATAACGCAGATTTTCATGGCGGAAGTAATGAAGAGTTTTTAATTGATAAATTACTATCATATATGTCCTATGTCTGTTATCTCATCAAAACAAACAACATAACCAAGAAAGAAGTTAAAATACTTGACTACGAATTGCATCGTATTTGTGAATGCCGGTCAATACAGGCTTATCTATGGAATTTATATTGGTGGTCAAAATCAAGAAATAGTGTTTGTTCTTTTCAATATCTGATTGATTATGGTATAGAACGTGATATTATATCAAGTGTTGATTTTAAAAAAGACGGTGAAATGTTTATAAAATATCTTAATTTTTAACAAGTAGCCACTCAATCAAATTAACCTGCCCGATCCCGTCATGATCGCAAGTAAAATCATCAAGCGTAACCAAAAATTTTGGGTAGTTGTCCTTAATTTGCTTCAGCGGCTCAAGTTCCCGTTTCAATGTGTTTTCGTCAAGAACGGTCGCGGAAACCTGATAATATTCGGTTTTCATGTCGCGGACGGCGATAAAATCCACCTCCGTGCCGCGCCCCGATTTGCCGATATTGACGGTATAGCCCCGCCGCAGAAGCTCCAGGTAAACGATATTCTCGATTTGATGCCCGATGTCCCTGTTTACGGTTCCGAGTATCATGTTCCGCAGGCCCGTGTCGCAGATGTAATACTTGCTCTCCGATTTAAGGTGCAGTTTGCCTTTGATGTCATAACGGTTCACCTTGTAAAAAAGGTAGGCGTCTGTCAGCGCGTTCAAATAGGTATCGATCGTGGCGGAACCCGTGGGGCGGCCGTTTGAGGTTAGTGTGTCGGCGATTTTTTTCGCTGTGACGGGGCTTCCCACATTGCTTGCCAAAAAACTTGCTATTGATTTGACAAGGGTGATGTCCGTAAGCCCCTCCCGCGTCATAACGTCCTTAACGAGGACGGTGTTGTAAATTCCCTCTAAATACTGGCTTTGAGCACGCGAACTATTCGCGAGAGAGTTGTCAACAAAGCGGGTGGCATACGGGAACGCGCCCATGTTCATATATTTGTTGAAGCGTTCGCGCTTGTCAGGGGTTTTTACCGCCTCGCCGTATTCCGCGAAGGAAAGCGGGAGCATCTCTATTTCAATATAACGTGCGGTGAGCTTGGTCGCAAGCTCGCCCGACAGCATATAGGCGTTCGACCCGGTGATGTAAAGGTCAACGTTCTTTCTAAGATAAAGGCTCGAAACAGCTTTTTCGTAATCCTTGCAGTTTTGGATTTCGTCAATGAAAACATAAGTCCATTTGCCCTTCACAATACGGGCTTTCACGTATTCGTGCAGCTTTTTATAGTCCAAAAGCTCCGAATAGTCCTCGTCCTCTAAATTGACAAAAACAATTTGGCTGTCGGCAACGCCGCCGGCTTTTAAATGGTTTATATATAATTCAAAAAGCGTGGATTTGCCGCACCTGCGGACGCCCGTGACAACCTTTATCAAATCTTCTTCGCGCCACGCGGCAAGCTGGCATAAATATTCTTTTCGTTCTATCAGCGGGTTCATTATAAACGCCACCTCTTTTCCTAAATAATAGTATATCCTCAACCCCGTATATTATAACAAACACTTGCAAAAAATGCAAGTGTTTTTTGAAATGAACAATTACTTGCAAAAAATGCAAGTGTTTTTTGAAATAAAAAAATGTTTGCACAGCGTTTTATTAAAATACATCAAAATTAACGGGCGGGTATGGAACCCGCCCCTACGGCGGCTAACCACTGATCACTAATCACTGCCCACTTAAAACTTGAAATACTTCTCCCTCTGCCTCTGCACCCGCCCGTAAATAAACCCCAGCGCCTCCGCCGCGCCCTCTTCGCCGTTTGAATAGGCCTTCATCAGCCGTCCTTCCTCAAAGCAAAGCTCGTCGTGGAGGGGGAAATAGTTTTCCATCAGGAACCGGGCATAGCGCACCAGCCGCAGGCCGCCCACGAGCCTGTATTCGGCGCTCATGTTGTCCACGGCGACGGTGTACTGCTCTTTTATGGCCGCAATCAGCGCCTTCCGCTCGTTTTCCGGGGCGAAAACTATGGTCGCGCCCACGTTCCATTTATCATTATTGACACTGTTGTGGCTGTCGGAGCT
The DNA here is from genome assembly GCA_009779455.1 of Oscillospiraceae bacterium. Taxonomy (GTDB): domain Bacteria; phylum Bacillota; class Clostridia; order Oscillospirales; family Acutalibacteraceae; genus WREG01. Next base: position 593 of record WREG01000106.1, on the reverse strand, counting down.
GCCGACTATGGGGTATGACCTGCCTTTCGCCCTGTCCTCGTAATAGCGTATGGACTGGAAGCCGTTCTGCTCGAAATACGGCTCGCCGCCCAGTACCTCGAAGGCGTCGAAGGGGAATTTCTCCATCAAAAAGTCCGTCAGCCGCTCCGGCTCGTGCTGGACGTTGGAAATCCAGTACGGGTGGGCGAATATCGAAAGCCCGTCCGCTTCCCGTATTTTTTCCGTTATCCACGCGCAGGAGGCATAGGTAAAGCGCTCGATATCATCGGGTATCTCAAGAGTCTCCGCCAGAGCGTCCACGCTGTCGAGATATTCCTGCAACGGCATCGTTTCGGGGCAGCCGGAAACCGCCGCGCGGTATTTGCCGTAGCTTTCCCTGTCCTCCGTGCCGCGTCCTTCCACAAGGGCGTTTATGCTATAAAGACCGCCGAAATGGACGATATGCACGTCGTTTATATGGTCGTCGTCGCCCCGCCCGAGATGCACCTCCTCGCCGGGCATCAGCGTCATCTCCGTTTTCACGTCTTTATAAGCCTCGATGGCTTCCAATGACGGATGGTAGCGGCAATGGTCGGTCACGGCCAGAAAATCAT
>WREG01000105.1 GCA_009779455.1 Oscillospiraceae bacterium | reverse complement strand
CGGCTCGCGGTAAAGCACGGTGTCGAAGCCCGACGAGGCGTCCATAAGGGATTCGCCCATCATAAGCGACGGTATGGAACAGGCCAGCTCTGTGGCTTCTTTGGCTTTCAAAACGTCCCCTTCGGCCTCGTCCCAAACCTTGCCGTGCTCCGTGGCCACAAGCAGGGTCAGCTCCTCAAGGTTTTCTATTATCAATTCGCGCATTTTGTATAAAATTTGGGCGCGTTTTATGGGCGGTGTGCCGGACCAGGCAGGGTAGGCGGCCTTCGCGGCGGCCACTGCAGCGTTTACCTCCTCTGCTGTGCAGCAGGGGGACTGCCCCGTGATTTCGCCCGTGCTGGGGTTGTAGAGGTCTGTGTATTTGTTTGTTTTTGATTCGTGGTATTCGTTGTTTATGAAGTATTTTAGTTTTTCCATTCATATTTCACCTTCTTTATGTTACTTTTGCGAATGATAATCCTTTTTAAAAATAAACGCCATAATACTTGAAGCCAAAACGCATAGGGCAATAATAAAAATGCCGAGCTTGCTTTCCGCTACGCTCATAAACGAATTCATCTCTGAAAACAAATGAAAAGGCGGCGGGAATGAATAAAAGAACAGGGATAAAAAAACCACGGCGCGAAAAACCGGCGCCAATATGCTGCGGGTGTATAATATTGCTAAAAATGAGACAAGGAGGGCGATTATCGACAACATGCCTAAGCCGCTGCGGGACGCGAAAGCGATAATAATGGCGAAAAATTCAAAAGCAAAGGCAATCCCCCGTCCGGCGTTCCGCAGTAGCCCCATTTTGATTATTAAGCCGAATACTGTTATATTTTCCTTTTTCGGCTTGCGGTTTTTGCTTTTTGCGCTTTGCGGCCTGGACGGGTTCGCTGCCGGCCTTGGCTGCGGCCTAACCGGGGGCCTATACTGCGGCGGCGGATTGGGCCTCGTGTTATTGTTTCTTTGCGGGCTTTGGGGGTATGTTTTCGCCGTCGGCTTCGTTTGCGGCTTCGGCGGGTTTTGCCCTATCTCAAGCTTTCTGTCGTATTCCCGGCGTTTTTCGCCGTCGATCAGAATTTCATAAGCGTCTTTGACCTGCCGGAATTTCGCCTCGCCGTAAGTCCGCTCTTTCGCGCTTTTGCCGTGGTTCATATCGGGATGGTAGGTTTTCGCCAATTTCCTATAGGCGGATTTTATTTCCGCAGGGGAAGCGGAAATCGGTATTTTAAGCAGGTCGTAATATGTCATTTTATTAATGGTTCAATCCTTATGTCGGTTTTGGGATTATATGCCCGTCATTTCCGCGATGTATTTCCTCGCCTTGACCGCATATTCAAACGGGTTCGCGGCCGCGGGGTCCTGCTCCGCCTCGACGAGAATATACCCATTATAATCCGATTTTTCGAGTATGTCAAACACGGGTTTAAAATCAATAGCGCCGTCGCCCGGCACGGTGAAGGTTCCGAGCCGCACGCCCTCCAAAAAGCTCAGCTTTTCCGCCTTGACCTTTGCGACGGCATCCGGTCTGATGTCCTTCAAATGCACGTGCTTGATGCGGTTTATGTGTTTATTTAGGATATAAATATAATCTTCGCCGCAGTAAGCCAAATGCCCCGTGTCGAACAGCAGGTTGAACAGCGCGGGGTCGGTGTTTTCCATCATCCTGTCGATTTCGGCGGCGGTCTGCACCACCGTGCCCATATGATGGTGGAATGTAAGGGTTATGCCGATTTCCGCCGCGACTTTTCCCAGTTTGTCAAGCCCCGTGCAGAGCAGGTCCCATTCGCTGTCGTCCATGACGTATTTTTCGTCGAAAATTGACAGGTTCGTGCCTTGTATCGAATGCCCCTGCTCGGAAACCCCGACCACCTTCGCACCCATTTTCTTCAAAAATGTAATATGCTCAATAAATCCCTTTTCCGTTTCCTCATAGGGCTTTGTGGTGAGGAAAGTCGAGAACCACGCGTTGCATATCTGCATCCCGCGCAGATCCATCGCCTTTTTCAGCACGTCCGCGTCTTTGGGGTACTTGTTGCCGATTTCGCACCCCGTGAACCCCGCGAGGGCCATTTCAGACACGCACTGCTCGAATGTGTTTTCCGCGCCAAGGTCGGGCATATCGTCGTTAGTCCAGCCGATAGGGGCGATTCCAAGCTTAATTTTGTCTTTGTTTAACATAATTATTCTCCTTTTTATAGAAATATTCTATATAATATTGGTTTGCCGTAGGGGACGACGCCTTGTACTGGATATAAAAACCCAACCTTGAAAGTCCGCTTGTCATTGGATTGATTATAGCAAAAGGCGGTTTGATATGCAAGGGTTTTGCTGAAAATTTTTGAATCGACTTTTTCAACTTTTATAAAAAAATTTTTGTCGAATAATATTTACTTATTTAAAAATTTAATATATAATAAGGTTGATATTATAAAATACTAAAGGGGGATTATCATTATGCGAAGCCATGAAATCACTCAAAAACTGCCGGTGCATAATCCGGACGGGACGCTGCGGGAGCCGGGCTGGGCCAGAAAGCCTGTGCAGGTTTACAGCCGCGAGGGTGTGAAAGCGCCGAAGATCCGCTTGAAGGAATGGGATTACTATCTTGTTGTAAGCGGGGATTTGGGTATATCCCTGATTATATCCGACAACGGCTATATGGGGCTTTGCACCGTTTCCGTCATGAATTACAAAACGGCCTCATCGGTTGACAAAGCCGTGCCGACGCTTTTTCCGATGGGCAAGTTTAAAATGCCTTCAGACAGCGCCGCCCCGGGCATTTCCGAATACAAAAACGGCAAAGTGCAGATAAGCTTTGAAGTCCGCGAGGGCCGCCGCCGCTTGTTCTGCCGCTACAAAAAGTTCCATAAAGGCAGGGATTTCGCCTGCGACATCATTTTGGCAGAGCCGGAAATGGATTCCATGACCATAACCACCCCTTGGGCCGAGGATAAGCTCGCTTTTTATTACAACCGCAAAATCAACTGTATGCCCGCCTCGGGCTGGTTTGAATTTGACGGAAAAATGCATGATCTGAACCCGTCTGCGGATTTCGGAACCCTCGACTGGGGCCGCGGGGTATGGACATACGACAACCGCTGGAAATGGGGTTCGGGCAACGGCGTCGTGAGCGAGAAAGTTTTTGGCTTCAATCTGGGCTACGGTTTCGGAGACACCGCCGCCGCCAGTGAAAACCTGCTGATATATGACGGCGTGGGGCATAAGCTTGACGACGTGACCTTTGAATTTGACCCGAAAAACTATATGAAACCGTGGAAATGGACATCCTCCGACGGACGGCTGGAAGGGGACTTCGTCCCCGTATTCGACCACGCCACGAAGGTGAATATAGGCGTGCTATGCACCGACGGGCATCAGGTTTTCGGCAAATTTACGGGAATATGCATCCTCGACGACGGCACGAAGCTTGAATTAAAGGATTTCTTCTGCTTCGCCGAGGATGTGCGGATGAAATATTAGACTTGTTCGGGAATTAATCGCGATTTAATTTCCGAACAAGTCTATTAAATGCGGGAAAGGGATATGCATATGGCAAAGCAAAAAAGATATAAATTTTTGAAAAGCATATTAAGTGTGGCTACAGCGGCGGTGGTTGCGTATTTCGGCTTCGGGGCCTTCCTTTTCAACCAGACTTTGTCCCGGAAGGCGGCGGATCGCGGCTATATCAAAGAGGATATCCTCGCCGGCATGGTTGTGCCTAAGAAAAAGAGCGTGCTGGAGAAGCTTTTTGTGAAAATAGCGGGCGAGGCCTCCGGTATGGAAGGCTTTTTCGAGACGCCCTATTTTCCCGTATATCAGGAGGGCGTAAAGTGGTATCTCGAAAAGAACCCTGAAAAAGTTGTTACAGATTCTCCCAGAGGGATCAACATTCACGCGGAAATAATCCGAGCGGATGATATCTGCGGCGAAAACCCGTCAGACCTGTGGCTGATTTGCCTGCACGGCTATTCCGGCCGGATATGGGGCAGCGGCCCTATCGTGAAGAAGTTCCATGCGTGGGGCTTCAACGCCCTTATGCCACATGCCTGCGGACACGGGGACAGCGAGGACAGATTCGTGTCTATGGGCTGGTTTGACCGCCTTGACGCGCTTGCATGGATAGATTATCTGAACCGCGAATATGATAACCCGAAAATCGTCCTCTACGGCGGCTCTATGGGCGGCGCCACGGTGATGATGGCCGTCGGGGAGGAACTGCCCGAAAACGTAGTCTGCGCCATAGCGGACAGCGGCTATACCTCAGCCTATGACGTGTTCGATATGCAGGCAAGGACCACCTTCCATACAGGCCCGATTACGAAACCCGGGCTTCACGCGCTGAATACCGTGGCGCGGCTGCGGGCGGGCTTCTCGCTCAGGGACGCTTCAAGCGCGGCGCAGCTGGAAAAGGCGAAAACGCCTGTGCTGTTTATCCACGGCGACGCGGACAAGGCCGTGCCGTTTCATATGATGCAAGAGGTCTACGACGCGGCGGCCTGCGAAAAAGAAATGTTCGCCGCCCCCGGCGCGGGTCACGGCGAGGCGATGTATTATTACCCGGAGCGGTTTGACGACGCGGTCAGGGGGTTTATAGACAGGCACTTATTTAAATAGAACTTTCGGATTTTCTCAATGCCGTTTATATCCGTTGTTTCCCTGTCTTTTCTGCGAATCGCAGCCCCTCTCTTTCAATATCAGCGCATGGACAAAAATTACAGGCAGGGGAAGGAATCCGTCCTGCCTGTTTTTTGATTTTTTATCCCGTAATTTTATTGAGCTTTTTCAAAAGCGCGTGAAGCGGAAGGACCAGCGACGCCATGCAAAAATTGCTGAGGCCGTGGATTGCGTCAAAGGGCAGCCCGGCTATTATCCACGCTATCATTAATTTATAGGTCAGCCCGAACATCACCGCCTGGGCGGGGGCGTACAAAATCCCGAACGCCAGCCCGTGAAGGCCGCAGACGGCCATGTAGACGAGGGCTTTTGCCTTCTGCGGCATCTTTATCTTCGACACAAGCATTACCATACCCCAAAGGAGCGCCCATATATAAAGGTACGGTACCCACCACATGGAAAAGCCGTGGACAACGCCGTCGATTATTACATATACATAGATCGGGATAAGCGCCTTCACGCGGTAGGTCAGGGTGAACGCCGCTATGAACAGCCCGAGCAAATGTACGCCCGGAAGCGCCTCCATAAGGTATTTTGTTATAAACATGACCGCGCCGAGCATTGAAAAAACCGTTATTTCCGGGATTGAAAGCTTACGCCTTTGTATAGATGAACGCATAAGTCTTACCCTGCTCAATATCCGTGGAGTCAGCGCCTTCCGCCGCCATTACGCCGTTTACGTGAAATTCCCAGTAAGCGCCGTCGGCGTCGTAATCCGCCCTCAGGCCGTTTACGCTTTTCACATAAAGCCCGTAAGCTGACGTTTCCCCTTCGACCAGCCCGACGGCCAATAAAGCCGCCCCGACGGTCTCCTCGTCCGTGTGGACCGAGTATTTTTGCACCACGCCCTTGTCGTCCTTAACCTCAAACGGGAATGCCGTAGCGCCTTCGCCGATATCCGTCGCCTTTATCTCTTCGGGCGGGGACGAATTTGTGTGGTTGGGGGGGGCGCCTCTGTTTGAACAGCCTGTCAGCGCCATAACCGCAATAAGCGCGACCGCAATTAAAACCGTGAATAGCTTGAATGTTTGTTTTTTCATGTGGTTCTCTCCTTAAAAATATTATTTTTTGAGCGTCGGGCAATTTGCGAGTGGTCAGTGTTTAGTTTTTAAAAACCCGGTTTCTAACCTCTAATTCTAACTTCCCGCAAGACCGGTTTCGCGGCTTTTGCCCGTCATTGGCAAGTCTTCCGGCTTATGCTTCTTATAGCAGCCCACCTTCTCAAAGCTTGCGCTTCAATGGATAGCGCGGCATTGCGGTATGCTGCGCGGGTTGTCATAGATTATCCGTATCAAACGGAAAATAAAGCATTTACGGCGGCGGACCCGCTCAGGATTCTCACCTGATTCCTTATTAAGCCTTTCGGCGCCAAACCCGTCCTTTATTGTAAAGGAAAAAAGGGGGCGTGTCAATTATTTTTTATAAAATATATGATTTTCATTGTAAATATTATCTGCATTCCGCTTGACATAAGCAGAAAACATTTATATAATGCATAATGATGAAAGGGGCGCTTATATCATGATGAAAAACGGTATGTTCGACTACAAATACCCGTCGCGCAGGCTTGCGCTTTGCAGCAGGCGCGGGGCGGTGGGCGCTTCGCAGCATCTTGCCGCGCAGGCGGGGCTTGACACGCTGAAAAAAGGCGGGAACGCCATTGACGCGGCGGTTACGGCGGCGGCCTGCCTTGTTGTGCTTGAACCGCCGTCAAACGGTATGGGCGGGGACTCCTTCGCCATCGTATCCACAAAAAACGGGCTTTTCGGCCTTAACGCGAGCGGGCCTTCGGCTATGGGGGCCGACGCGGATTATTTAAAGAAAAAAGGCTTTGAGAATATGCCCGACAGGGGCATTTATGCCGTCACGGTCCCGGGCACTCCCGCGGCCTGGGCCGCCCTGACCCGCCGTTTCGGGCGCAGGACGCTGGCGCAGAACCTTGAAGCCGCCATTGACTACGCTGAAAACGGCTTCGCGGTTTCGGCGGTGCAGCATTTTATGATGTCGGGCGGGTATTCGAGATTTCACGGCATGGCGGCGGACGGGAAAGAAGAATTTTTTACGTGGGAACAGGCCATGTGTCCGGGCGGCGTCCCCGAGCCGGGAGAATTGCACCGTTTGCCCCTTCACGCCGAAAGCCTGCGGCTAATCGCCCGTTCTGACGCGGAAGAATTCTACAGGGGCGAAACAGCGGAAAAACTGGACGCCTTTTCCCGTAAATACGGCGGG
>WREG01000104.1 GCA_009779455.1 Oscillospiraceae bacterium | reverse complement strand
CTTATAAACCTCGCTTCCTCCGCTTTTGTTCTTCTTTTACATACCTTAGGGTTCGCTTTCGCGTGGTTTTTTAAATACAACAGGATCAACCCGGACGATCCGTATAAAATACGGGGCAGCCTGTTGGTTATAGGGCTTTATTTCCTTATCCTCGCTTTTTTCTATTTGACTATGGGCGGGTTTAAAGTGGGGTTTTTCAGCAATGAAAATGTTATCATCTCGCAAATAATAGCCGTCCTTTTTGTGGACTTTTTATCATATGTGCAAATAATAATGATAAACAGAAGCATCCACACAATAAAGCTCTGGCCGATGCTCCTGCTCTTTTTATACAACGCATTTATTATATTTTCATGGACATTTTTGACATCCAAGCTGCAAAAAGCCCTGTACCCCCCCGATAAGATGCTTTTCATTTACGGGAATAAAATGGCCGCCCAGCTTGAACACAAGCTGAGGAGCCGCTCGGATCAATATTTTATATGCTCCAGCGTGCGTTCCAGCGAGGAGCTTGACTACATAAAAGACAAAATTTTAAATTACGAAGCGGTAGTCATAAGCCATATCCCCAACGAAACAAGGAACGAAATCCTGAAATTCTGCTTTGACAAAAGCATCGACGTTTATGTTACGCCGAAGCTGTCCGACGTGATAATGCGCGGCGCGGAGGAAATACATATTTTCGACACGCCCCTGTTGCTTTGCAGGAACGAAGGCTTTTCGGCAGACCAGCGCTTCTTCAAGCGCATAATCGACATCGTCTTCTCCGCCCTGGTGATAGCGGCAACGTCGCCGTTTATGCTTGCCGCGGCAATCTGCATAAAGGTTTACGACGGCGGCCCCGTTTTTTACCGCCAGAAAAGGTATACGATAAACTACAAAGAATTTGAGGTCATCAAATTCAGGTCGATGATAATGAACGCCGAGCCGGGCGGCAAGCCCATCCCCGCTACGGAAACTGACGGGAGGATAACCCCTGTGGGCAAGATTTTAAGAAAAACCAGGCTGGACGAGCTTCCCCAGTTTTTCAACATCATAATGGGGGATATGTCCGTCGTCGGGCCCAGGGCCGAGCGGACGGAGCATTACGGGCTTTATTCGGAAACCGTGCCGGAATTCGATTTCAGGCTGAAAGTAAAGGCCGGGCTTACGGGATACGCCCAAATCATGGGGAAATACAACACCACGCCATATGACAAGCTGATGCTCGACATGATGTATATAGAAAAATTCTCCTTCTGGCTCGACATAAAGCTTATCATACTTACCATAAAAATAATGTTCATAAGGGAAAGCACGGAAGGCTTTGAAAAAAGCCCGAAAGAGCAAAAAGCCCGCAGGGTTCTCAAAGAATCCGTGATGGATTTAAATGAACTGCTCCCCGGCGATGAGGTTAAAATAAAAGATTACAAGCGCGACAAAGAACGCGTCAAAGTGTTGAAATAGAAAAGCGTTAAATTCTCAATTCTCAACTCTCAACTCTTTCGTCATGATATAAGCGTCCTCAGCCGGTTCCGCATAAAAACCCTTCCGCTCCCCCGCGATTTCAAACCCAAGCTTTTTATAGAGCGCGGCGGCGGGCGCGTTTGACGGCCTGACTTCAAGGGTTATAAACGCGGCTTTTTCCTCTTCGGATTTTTTTATAAGCGTTTTCAGCAGCTTTTCGCCTATCCCCTTCCGCCGGAATCTTTCCGAAACCGCAAAATTTGTAATATAGACCTCGCCGGATATATTGTCAGCCCCGATATACCCGGCGGTTTTGTTTTCGTATAGAGCTACGAAATAGCGGTTTTCGTGCTTTTTCAGCGCGTCTGACAGAGCGGTTTCGCTCCAGGGGCGCGAAAAACACGCGTTTTCGATCATCGCGGCGTCTTTAACATGGCTTTCGCCCATAGGGATTATGTCAAGGGCCAGCTTTTCATTATATAAAGCGTCAAAACCGCCCCGTATTTTTTCGGCGCAGGCGCGGTAGTCGCCGATATCCCCGCCGAAAGGGTCGCACACCCCGCCCGACAGCAGGAAAAGCTTGCCGCCATAACCCGATTCTGATAAAATGTCATAATGCGCCCGGCCCAGCGCCGCGACGGCGTGGGCTTCCGTCAGCATATTTTCAGAAACGGGGCGGGAACGGTGCCCGCTTATGCCGGCCCCGCAATCTTTTGCCGCCAGAACCGCGTTCGGGGACGCGGGATGCCCGAACCCGGCGTAAAGCCCCGCGCTTTCGGCTGTTATATCATCCCTGTTCCTGCCTTTCAAATACACCTTGAACAAGCCTTCGGCCATCGGGCTGCGGCAGGTGTTGCCGGAGCATACGAACAATACGGTTTTCAAAACGCAAAATCATCCTTTCGGCAAATAAAAATTTTTGACTCAAATTTCGCGTATAAAACAGTCGAAACTATAAATATTTATAAAAGTTTTTAATTTTTATTTAAATAATTAATAAATAAGTATTATAATATTATTAACTTTATTTTGAAAAGGGTGTTTTTTACATGAAAGCCGGCTTGTTCAAGCTTGATTCAGAGGCTCTGCTGTTCCCTTCGACGATCACCAAAAAAAGGACTGCCGTAAACAGGATATCCGTAATCATAAAAGAAAAGGTCGATCCTGAAATTTTAAAACAGGCGGTAGCGGATATCGCGCCCCGTTTCCCAGTCATGTATACCCGTATATACAAAGGCTTTATGTGGGATTACTTAAAAAGGACAAGCTTCTGCGATGTCGTGAAACCCGATGTAGGCTACCCCTGCCGCCCTTTCGACTACAAAAACAAAGAAAAGCCGCTGTTCCACATTTTATATACAGATAACGAGATTTCGCTTGAATTTTGCCATATTACAGGCGACGGCGGCAGCGGCACCGTTTACATCAACACTTTATTGACGAGATATTTTGAGCTGAAGGGCCATACCATTGAAAAAAACGAAAACATCCTGGATATCAACGAAGAGCCGGACGAGGAAGAATTTAAGGACCATTGCCAAAAAGTATATGAGCTTGAAAACAAGCGGAAGTTTATGCAAAAAAACGAAAAAGCCTCATATCATTACGATCATGAGAGGCTGGACGACTATTTGCAGGTTATGTACATAAATATACCCATTGACGCCATAAAAAAACATCTGAAAGATAAATATGGCGGCTGCACCATTACCGAATACCTTACCTCGGTTTACGGCTACGCGTATCTGTCTGAATACAAAAAAGACAAAAAGAACAAAAAACCGGTGAATATGCAGGTATCGGTAAACATGAGGAAATATTGGGAAACCAAATCGGTCAGGAATTTTTCGGGGATAACGGACATCAATGTAAAACCCGACAAAAAAGATTATGATTTCGGCGACGTTTTAAATGCCGTCCGCAAAGAATTCTCGGAAAAAATCAGCAAGGAAAGAATGGCCGACTTTATCTGCAAAATCGTATCAAGCCAACAAATGTTTATACTTAGAATATTGCCGAGGTTTATAAAAAAATACATATTCAAAATAATCTTCTTTTTGTTCGGCGAGCGGCTTCACGTAGCCTCATTGGCCAACATCGGCTATAACGAAATTCCGCCGTCGCTTGCCGAACATGTGGCCCAGCATTTGATATATATCGGCGAAACGCCCATAAACAGGCTGAACTGCACAATATCCGGGATTAACAACGTCCTTACCATAGCTTTTACCGCCGTTAACAAAAACAAAACCATTCAAAATTTCTGCATTGATTTCCTTAAAGCCGACGGGCTTGACATTGATGTATTCATCAGGAACGAATAAGCACATTGGGTTCTTCCGGGCAGCCGGAAGATTTTTTTATGGCTTGCCGCCCCGCAGCCGGCATAAGCAGATCCGTATAGTTTATCGCGTACAGCACGGCCATCACGGAAATCACCAAAACGGTTTCCAAAAACGAACATACCCCTATAATTACCGTCGCGGCTATAAATACTACGACAAAGGCAATTCCGCCGTGAAACCATATTTTAAAAGATGCATCGTCTTTCATTTTAAAATAAAACAGGAACACGATGCAAAAAACGCCTGAGAATATAGCGACAACCGTTGAGCCCATATGCGCGTAAAAACGGAAGTAATGGGAAAACGTCTCATGCGGCGGGACATGCGTGGGGATTACCGTGGACCCGACAAGCCCGAATGCGGCCGTATATTGCAATACGGCAAGGGTTTTCTGCCCCGCTTCATATCTGCGGCGCATATAGCTGAGGTTCAGGTAGAAAGCCGATATGCAAAGGGTCATCCAGAGCATATAAAGGTAAGGGTGGTTGAAAAAGGTTATGCTCGTTGTTGAATTGCGGGCGAACACGTTCATGCCCTCTATGCTGTAGTCAAGCATGAACATATAGCAGAAAACATAGCCGCTCGCAACCAGCAGGACCCCTTTGACAAGCTCTGTTTTTTTGTCGGTCACCATTAAATATTTTTCTTTTTTCATGATATTCTTCTCACTTCCCAAATTTAATAAAGCAAAATTAAACGCTGTTTTTGCAGAAAAGCGCCTAAGCGCCCGGTTCCGGAGGCAGCGCGTTTGTATGGTTGAGCACATAAACCACGCCCATCATACCAAGAACCAAAATTGTCTCCATAAGCCCGTTAAGCCCGAATACGGCGCAAACCGCAAGCATAGATATTATAAAAACCAAATAGCCGAAGAACCATTTTTTAAAACGCTTATCCTCTTTCATTTTATAAATGAACAGAAACAAAACACAGAAAAGGCCCCCGAAAATGCAAACCATCGTCGCGCCCATATGTATCCAAAAATGCAGGTATTCAGACATGGTTTCCGGTTCTTCGGCGAGCGATGTAGGAACGGCGACCGACGTAAAGAGGCCGACAATCGCGGCGTATTGAAATACAGCGAGGCTCGGCTGCCTCATGCCGTACCTGCGGCGCATCTGGTCGAGGTTGAAAAAGAAGGCTGTGCAGGCCAGAATCACCCATACCCAATAAAGGATGGGGTGGTCAAAATAGATCCTGCTTGTGGTCGAGCCGCGATCCAAAATGGTCATACCCTCGGGAACCATAAACATATAACAGAAGATATAGCCGGAAGCGACCAGCATAACACCTTTGCCAAGCTCTGTTTTCTCCGTTATTTTCAAAAGGTATGTCTTTTGATTTAAGCTGTTTGCCTTTTTCACAAATATGCCCCCTCTTATTAATATATTGCTGCGCCTATTATATCATATAATTATGGCGAAATAAATAGCTTTTTTAAAAATATTTAATTTGACAAAAACATCAGGCTATGATACAATTTTTTTAAAATATATTAAGGACGTGATCAGCCTTGAAAAAGCAGATTCCAAACATTTTATCCGTAACCAGAATCCCTTTGGCCCTGTCGCTGTTTTTCGTTAGAGACATAATTTGGCTGTTTATACTGATTTATTTCATTTGCATAACCACTGATATTTTAGACGGGTTCCTTTCGAGGCATTTTCATTGGGAATCTGATTTCGGCGCGAAAGTAGACGGCACAGCGGATCTGATTTTCATATTTACCGCAATGATCTGTGCGATTTTGATGATCAAAGACCGCCCCCAGTTTAATATAAGCGAAATCCTCCCCCTTAAAATAATAATCGCAATAGCCGCAACGATATTCTATAAATTTGTAAACGCTGTCTTCGGGAAAATAAAATTTAAAAAATGGTGTTTCATCCATAATTTCGGGGGGAAATTCGTAGGAGGCATAGCGTTTTGCACAATACCCCTGTGCCTTTGGCTTGACAGGGTCCCCGGCTTTATGATCCCGCTTATACTGATCGGCACCGTGCTCGGGTTGGTTGACGAGACGCTGACTTTAATACTTTCAAAGGACTTTGAGCCCGACACTTTGTTTTTCTTTTTGGCGAACAAGGAAAAAAAGGAAAAGCATACATAAAAACCGCGCTCAAAAACGAATAAGGATATCCGGTTCTCCCGTTTAAATATTTACAAATTGAAAGCAGGGATTATTTTGAAAAAACAGATACCCAACATTATATCCGCCAGCCGCATCCCCTTGGCGATTTCATTGGTGTTCGTCACAAACCGCTTCGTTTTTTTCTTTCCTATTTACGCCTATTGCGGGATCATGGATCTTGTTGACGGCTTTATCGCCCGCCGTTACCATTTGGAATCGAAGCTCGGTGAAAAACTGGACAACGCCGGTGACACCTGCCTGGTTCTTGCTATAGTTGCGGCTATTTTTGTCGTCCCGCGTATCCGCCCCGATATCAACCCGTGGATAAAAGAAGATATGTCGGAGAATTTCCGCCGCGTTATTATACTTGTTATAATAGCGGCGGGCATCAAAGTCATTAACCTGACGATCATGAAAATAAAATTCAATCAGATCAACGGCGTCCATACATTGATGAACAAATCAATCGGGATCCCGCTTGTCCTTGCCGTCCCGATCTGCCTTTATCTTCAAAGGATACCGAAAGGCCTGCTGGAAATTGTCTGCTCCATTATAATTATCGCTATTTTCGAAGAGACGCTCATCCTCATCCGCCAAAAAGAATTCAGCGCCAACACAAAAAGCGTGTTTCTAATGAAAGGCGAGAGAGGGAGCTGCGCCAAGCGGAACATCGAAAGCGAGGATAATCCCGGCGGGGGAACGACCCAAAAAACTCGACAGCCGAGTAAGCGACAATGAGTTGTTTACCCGGCTGTTATATTACGGCACGGTGCATCTGCGCCGTACTGAAGAAGAAACATGGCTGACCCCGCTTGGGCTTCTGCTCGACCTGTTGGAATGTCACAAACAATACATCGGCGTTGCGAAGCCGAAGGTGGAAATATTCATCGACGATGTGATACCGGAAGGGATTTAGAGAAGCCACGCCGGGACAAACCAGTTCTTCTGGTCTGCCGGCAATAGGTCGCTTGCCATGCAAATCACGGAGCCGTTGCCTATTTCTATTTTGTATTGTTCCAATTCGCCG